>DATERP010000189.1:0-3542 GCA_035271385.1 Thiopseudomonas sp.
AATACTGAGTTGTTCTTGCTCGGTTAGATCACGGGTTGCCCTAAAGCGCCAATCGGGCTGTGAGGCTAAAATGACCACGCCATTTTTATCGGTCACCATTAACTGTTCTGGCGTTTTACCCCACAGGGCTTCCGTGTAATCTAGGTCAACTTTGACCACAATCACCCCCATCATCACTCCGTCAGAATACACAGCACTACCAAAATAATAGCCACGCTTAAACGAGATATTACCTAAGCCAAAAAACTCTCCGGTTTGCCCCTTTAACGCGTCGCGAAAATAAGGGCGAAAGGAGTAATTATTATTTACAAAACTACGCTCGGCATCCCAATTGGATGCGGCTAACGCCAAGCCTTGCATATCCATTAAATAAATCACGTCAGCGCCTGTTTGCTGCTGCAAGCCTTTAAGCAAGTGATTGGCATGTTGCAATACCTGGTCGTCATCAGGACTGAGCAAGGCCTGCTGCATGCTGGGTAAGCGCGCTAAAATCTGCGGTAAAACCTCATAGCGCTGCAAAGTACCCGTCAGGTTCGCGACAAACAAATCTAAGGTTTGCCCATTTTTGCGCTGCAAACCTTCTAAGTAATAGCTTTCCACTAAGCGCTGAATCGGCCAGAGCAAAATAATAAAAAATAACGCCAACCATAATAAATGGCGCCAGCGCGGTTTTGCTGATGTCATGCTGCTACCTCTACGGACTGACGCAATACAGCTGATTCACTGCGCGCACTCACTGATGATATGTTGATTACTGGATTAATAGCTGGATTAAAGTTTTGACATATTCGGGTAATGCCTGCGCATCACGCACCACAATACTACGCTCACGTACCGCCCAAGGCTCATGCAGTTCAATGATGTTTAACCCCATAGTCTGTTGATAGCGCAGCGCGGCCGACTGCGGCATGATGCCAATACCCACACCAGCTTCAATCATGCGGCACATTGATTCAAAGCCAAACACTTGAATCCGCACGTTTAACTCACGCTGCAAAGCATCCACCTGATTCTTTAAAAAACGCAATAAACTGGAGGCTTCTTGCAGACAGATATGCGGATACGCCAAAGTATCTTCTAACGTCAGCGCTGCGTGAGCAGCTAAAGGGTGGGCTTGATGAGTGGCCACCACTAAACGGTCGGTGCGAAAATGTATCACTTCTAAACCTTGAGCTTTAATGGGGCCTGCAGTAATACCAATATCACTCGCACCCTCAGCCACGCCACGCAACACTTCAAGATTGACCCGTTCTTGCAAATCAATGGTTAACTGCGGATGCTGCACCATCAAGACAGCTAAGATTTCTGGTAAAAAATCAGTCACCGCGGTGGTATTAGCAAAAATACGAATATGCCCCACATGCTGTTCACTGAACTCCGACAGCTCATTTTCTAAATACTGCACTTGGCGCAGCATAATCCGCGCATGCTTGAGCATGGTCTCGCCCGCTGTGGTCAACTCGACCCCCTGAGAATCACGATAGAGCAAACGCAGCCCCATCTGTTCTTCAAGTTTTTTAATACGGTTACTGGCTGCCGCCGTAGACATAAAAGACTTGCGTGCACCTTGGGTCATGCTCGGTGTTTCGGCAATATTAATAAATAAGCGTAAATCAGCTAGGTCAAAGTGGATCATGACGGACCTCTCGCGTTAACTAAAAGCTAACGCAGTGTTAAAATAAAGCATATATACAAAACGCTGCGCAGTTTGTCATCATGCGCTCTGCAAAACAAATCCACTTTTACAGCGCATCGAGCTGACTGTTTGCCGTCATCCAATCTCGAGTGCTGTGTTGTTAGCTTTTTTGACATAACACCTACCCACACTAGCAAAGGCTCTGCATCATATGACCGAATTTATTATTAATATTGCCATTGGTGCAGTGCTGGGTTTATTCGGTGGTTTATTGGGTATTGGCGGTGGGCTGTTTGCTATTCCAACCTTAAGCCTACTCTACGGTATGGACCAACAATTAGCCCAAGGTACGGCTTTGGCGATGGTCGTACCTAATATTGTTTTAGGTATCTACAAATACAATCAACGTAATCGTCTTCAGTGGCGCACGGCGATCTTGCTGGGTGGTTGCGCGTTTGCTTTATCATGGTTTGGCGCACTGATTGCAATTGATTTAGACCACCGCACGATGCGTAAAATCTTTATTGGTTTTCTGGTTTTTATTGCGATCTGGACGATGCTGCAGATGTATGTCAAGCGTACCAGCGCAGGCTTACGTCAATTCCCATGGCCCTATTTTGCGGGTCTCGGTAGTATTTCAGGTTTCTTTGGTGGGCTATTTGGTGTGGGTAGCGCTGTGATTGCGACGCCGGTATTGACCATGTTTTTTGGTGCCAGCCAAGTGGTTGCGCAAGGTTTATCTTTAGCCATTGCGGTACCCACCACTGCTGCCACATTAGTGACCTACAGCATGCATGACAATGTAAACTGGGGCACAGGTTTAGCGATGGCCATTGGTGGTGTCCTCACCGTGGGCTACGGTGTAAGGGCCGCACATAATTTGCCACAAAATGTTCTAAAAACCATCTTCAGCTTATTTGTTCTACTCAGTGCAGCATTGCTTTATGAGCAGTTGTAAGCAATCGCTGCATTCAGGCTCAATCCCTGGATTACACTTGGCTGCAGTAGGCGCACTTTAGCGCTGGACCTGATTATCGCGAGCAACTGGCGTATAGTGCGCATTCGCAACGCCTAAGTTTAGGCTTTTATGGTTCCCTCACCCCATTCAAAAAGGTGTCTTATGTTTGCTCTATCCGGCCCACGGCAAGGTGCGGCGGTGGCAACGCTGATTGCGTTCCACATTTTTATTGTGATTGCCAGTAACTATCTGGTGCAATTCCCCATGCAGCTATTTGGCTGGCAAACCACCTGGGGAGCATTTAGCTTTCCATTTATTTTCCTCGCCACTGATCTCACGGTGCGCTTACTGGGTAAACAGCCTGCGCGGCGGGTGATTGCTTATGTCATGCTGCCAGCTTTGCTAGTGTCTTATATGGTGTCGGTGTTGTTTCAGGAAGGCAGTTTTCGTGGGGCTGAATCTTTACTGGTGCTCAATACCTTTGTACTGCGTATTTCGCTGGCCAGCTTTGCCGCTTATGCGGTGGGGCAACTGGCGGATATTCAGGTGTTTGATCGATTGCGCCAGCTCAAGCAATGGTGGGTTGCACCCACTGCCTCAACGGTACTGGGTAATTTACTCGATACCTTTGTGTTCTTCGCCATCGCCTTTTGGGCCAGCAGCAACGCCTTTATGGCTGAGCACTGGGTGGAGATTGCGATCGTTGATTATGTGATTAAAATTTTAATCAGTTTACTGTTGTTTATTCCGCTGTATGGCGTGTTGTTGAATGTGTTGATGCGCTACTTGGGTGGCACTAAGGCAGTTCAATCAACTTGATTTTAATACGATTAAGTTAGGTTAAATGCAGCAGGTATGTGCGCATGCCGTACTGTGCTATAGCTGTTCTTCCGTCGATGAACCCATCCAGGGTTCAACTCCGGCGCTTCGCCATCCTTGGCTACGCTC
>DATERP010000190.1:0-2903 GCA_035271385.1 Thiopseudomonas sp.
GAGCGGGTCGTTTTTACGCCCTCTGCGGCCCAGGATGTCGTGTTGCACACGCCGGCGGCATTCATCCAGCATGTTGCTTGCCCAGCGCACGACATGGAAAGGATCCAGCACGGTTTGGGCTTGAGGCAGGGCTTCTTGCGCCGCAGATTTAAACCCCGTAAAACCGTCCATGGCAATGCTTTCGATCTGGTCACGCCAAGCCCTGGGACGATTGTTCAGCCATTGCTTAAAGGCTTGTTTGGAGCGGCCTTCCAGCACATCGAGCAAGCGGGCCGGCCCGGTTTTGTTACGCACGGGTGTAAGGTCAACCACGATGGTGACGTATTTGTCACCAAGGCGTGTGTGTCGCCAGACATGCTCATCCACACCCAGCACGGTCACACCGTCAAACCGCTTCGGATCATTAAAAAGCAGACGCTGGCCTTCGTTGATAATAGCGCTATTGGCGGTGTGCCAGGCAACGTCCAGATGGTTCGCAACGCGGGATACCGACAAGTCATCCAGCACGATGGCAGCCAGTGCCCAGCGTATCGCCCCATGGGAAAGCTTTGAGCGTGGCGGCGCAGCACTGCTTGTGTCTTCGTGCCAGAAACAGCCGCAAGCACAACGCCAGCGACGGATACGCAGCAACAATCTGGTTGGTCGTTGTCCGTAAGGTGTGTGAGCAAGATGCCTATCGACAGTACCGCGTGAAACACCAGCAGCCCCGCACTTGGGGCATGGTTCGGGTGCTTTGGTGAAACGACATTCGATGACGGCGCGTTCTGCACAAAGGTGCTGTCCAGTGGCAGTCAGGCCGAGGTTATTGAGTTGGCAAAAGCTGGAAAGATTAGGGCTAGAAAAGGTAAAATTGTTCACGTCGGGGGCTTAGTTTTTGTTTGTGTTGGAACTTACATTTTCCAAGTTCCCCGACTCCTTTTCCAGCTGGCCAGATTTTTTCTACACCCTTAAATGCGAAGAGCCGGTATACTCGTCTGAGTAGGTATGAATCAGTGTGCTATAGGAAATTATAATCAGCCCTATTAGTATCGGTACTTTAGTGCTATTAGTTTTTCCAAGTACTATCTGAGTCAAGCACACTTTACCCACCACAGGAGAGACGCCATGACAGACAAACCTAAATTGACATCTGTATCGGGATGTCCGATTGCTAACAACCAAGACAGCTTAACCGCCGGTGCTCGTGGCCCGTTGTTATTGCAGGATGTTTGGTTTTTAGAAAAACTCGCCCACTTCGATCGTGAAGTGATTCCTGAGCGTCGCATGCACGCTAAAGGCTCTGGTGCTTTTGGTCATTTTAAAGTGACGCATGACATCACTCAGTACACCAAAGCGTTAGTGTTTAGTGAAGTCGGCAAACAAACCGATATGTTTGTGCGCTTTTCTACCGTGGCCGGGGAGCGTGGTGCGGCTGATGCTGAGCGTGATATCCGTGGCTTTGCCATGCGTTTTTATACCGAGCAGGGTAACTGGGATTTAGTCGGTAATAACACACCGGTGTTTTTCTTCCGTGATCCTTTAAAATTCCCCGATCTTAACCACGCCGTAAAACGCGATCCGCGCACTAATATGCGCAGCCCCACCAATAACTGGGATTTCTGGACAGGTTTACCTGAGGCATTGCATCAGATCACTATTCTTATGAGTGACCGAGGTATTCCTGCATCTTTCCGCCATATGCACGGCTTTGGCTCACACACGTTTAGCTTTATTAATGCTGATAATGAGCGCTATTGGGTTAAGTTCCACTTTAAAACTCAGCAAGGCATTAAAAACCTGACTGACCAAGAAGCGGCTGATCTGGTGGGTAAAGACCGTGAGAGTTCACAGCGTGACTTGTACGAAGCCATTGAGCGCGGTGATTTTCCACGCTGGACTATGTATGTGCAGATCATGCCAGAAGCGGATGCCGCTAAAGTGCTGTATCACCCCTTTGATCTAACGAAAGTCTGGCCAAAAGGTGACTACCCACTGATTGAAGTGGGTTACTTTGAGCTCAATAAAAACCCTGAGAACTATTTTGCTGATGTTGAGCAAGCGGCCTTTAATCCTGCGCATATTGTGCCGGGTATTGGTTTCTCGCCCGACAAAATGCTGCAAGGGCGTTTGTTCTCTTATGGTGATGCACAGCGCTACCGTTTAGGGGTGAATCACTCGCAGATTCCGGTCAATACTCCACGTTGCCCGTACCACAGCTACCACCGTGATGGTGCCATGCGTGTGGATGGCAATCAGGGCAGTCGTTTGCATTATGAGCCCAACAGTCAGGGCGAATGGCAAGAGCAGCCTGACTTTTCTGAACCACCCTTGGCGTTAGAAGGTGCAGCCGATCGATATGACTTTTGGCAAGATGAGCCGGACTACTTTACCCAGCCGGGTAATCTGTTCCGTTTATTAAGTGCTGCTGAGCAGCAGGTGCTATTTGAGAACACCGCGCGCAATATGAATGGCGTGCCCGATGCTATCAAAATGAAACACATCTGCCACTGCATGCAAGCCGATCCCGCCTACGGCCAAGGTGTGGCCAAAGCGATGGGCATCGAACTGCCAAAATAAACCGCTGACATTGACCCCAAATAACAACACAGGCTCCGAGATGGGGCCTGTGTTGTTTGCGTATCTGCTATTAAGCGACACGTACCGTCGCATCGCTGTAGTACAAATAGGCCTCACACACAGTCACAGTGTCGAGGTTAATTCTATGCCCGTTCGCCCACGCCCCTTCAATGTACGCTGCCGAGTTTGCGACTGGACCTTCCACTGCCGCCCGCGCAGTGATTGCTACTCACCTTTAGAGGCTCTTCGCATTTAAGGGTGTAGCTGATTTCTAAACCCTCCTGACTTCAGCAAGCACCTGGCTATGTAATTGGTTAAATTTCTAAAGCCTAGGGCCGTACCTCGTA
>DATERP010000191.1:0-13095 GCA_035271385.1 Thiopseudomonas sp.
GCGTGATGAGTTGAAGACTAACGTTACTATATAGTAGTGAGCCTGAGTAGTTGTTTTAGTATCGGATTAAACAAACAGGCATAAAAAAGCCCCTAAGTCCGAAGACTTAAGGGCTAAAGAAATTGGTGCCTCGGGGGAGCAGCAAACGTTCTTCCCGTAAGATATCTATGGTTGTCTGTGAGCATTGATTTTATTGGCCTGTGGTGCTTTATAGTTCCCCGTGATTCCTTTACAATACCCCTTAATCCCAAAGTATTGGGGGTATAATTGGGGGTAGAGTTAAGCGTTGCCCTCAGCGCAAGGGGTATATATGACAAAGCGAGCGCAAGCTACAACTGACGTGGCAATCAGGAATGCAAAGCCAGAAATTAAGCCTTACAAGATGACAGCCGGCCAAGGTATGTATTTGTTAATAAGCCCGAACGGCTCGAAGTTATGGCGATTAAAGTACCGGCATGATGGCAAGGAAAAGACGTTAAGTTTTGGCGCCTATCCTGATGTATCGCTGAGCCGTGCACGGTTAAAGCGTGAGCAAGCGCGCCAGCAGATAGCTGATGGCTTAGACCCTAGCGCACTAATTAAAGATCAGCGCCACCAAGCTAAAATCGATGAGCTAACGTTTAAGTCGGTGGCTGAGCGGTGGTACAAAGGCAAGACTAAGCTAGCGTTAAGACCATGGGCAGTGTCGACAGCCGAGAAAGCGCGCCTATACCTTGAAAAAGACCTATACCCAGCCCTAGGCAGCCAACCCATAGCCAGCATTACCCGCCTTGATTTGATTGAGTTAAACGCCAAGATTGAAGAGCGAGGCGCGCTCGATATATCTAAAAAGATTAGACAATGGTTAGGCGCTATTTTTGATGATGCTTACGACCGAGGCGAGATACCGGCCAACCCTGCTCATAATCTTAAAGCTGGCGCACGATCCAAAGGCGCAACGCATAAGCACCACCCAGCAGTACAGTTTAACGAGTTACCGGCCATGCTCGAAGCGGTAGACGCTACCGGCACCAACAAGCTAAACAAGCTGGCTATTCGCTTACTGATGCTTACAGCAGTTCGCCCCGCAGAGTTACGCCTTGCTAAATGGGCAGAGTTCGACTTTGCCGCAAAGGTTTGGACGATACCGGCTGAGCGCATGAAGATGCGCAAGGTTCACACCGTACCCCTAACAGCTCAAGTGCTGGCGCTACTGGACGAAGTGCGCGCTATAAATGGTGGTGATGATCTTGTAATGGCTGGAAGCGTTGCAGGCAAGCCGATCAGCGAGAACACTATAAACAAGGCGCTTAAGATGGCTGGCTATGGTGGTAAGCACACCGGTCACGGATTCCGGCATTTACTAAGCACTGAATTAAACGAGCGGGGCTATAACAGCGACTGGATAGAGTCACAGCTAGCGCACACCGGTGGCGACAAGATCCGCGCAACCTACAACAAAGCGCAGTACCTAGAGCAGCGCCATCAGATGATGCAAGACTGGGCAGATTCTATTGATGCTATTTGCAGTGGTGCCAACGTGGTAAGTATTAAACGCAAAGCATAACTGTTTTGGCTGGCCTAGCTCGACGGAGCGAAAGGCAGGTTTCCCGCCTGTTTGGCCAGCCACCTAATTTAAACGGGAACACCTTGGGAGGGTGTCGGTATGGCAAAGATTAATCGTGCAGAAGACCTGCCTGATTGGTTTAATTTGGCTAATTATTCAGCGTGCGATAAGTTTGGTGCTGCCCAATGGCTGGAGCAACTGCAAAGACGAAGCAATTTACTTGAAGGTCACCCTGACCATATGCTTCGGGATAATGACGACTCTGACAATTTTTGGTTTGATTTTTGGCTTGCTATCTGGCGGGATAAAGTGACCGAAGTTGCCGAAGAAGTGCGGCGAGCGCCGATTTTCAGCCCATCTAAAGGGGAGATAATAGAATGGATGGCAGACGCAAGTAACCGTCCCATAAAACCGGTATGCCCACTGGATTTTGTGCTGCAGTCGGACAGAGACCTAGACGCTGAGCGCTGCGGTAAAGCAGCAATAGGTATTAGCAAGAGGTGGGAAGCGACCAATGCAAGCTCTGTTACATGCCATGCATTCTTGAAGCAGGCTCGAGCACCATTGTCCCTTAACTATTACGCTGGCGCACCAGAAATACCGATCATTCAAGTTGATCTAGGAGTATCTGACGCAGCATTGAAGGCCGCGTTTGCATCATGGCTGAAAGAGGCACGATCTAACCAGGAAACAGGAACAGCCAATCGCGGCAAATCGCTATATGACCGGTGGGCGAGATACGGCCTACTGCCTTACCTTGATCTTAAGATTTGGGCGATGGAAACCGAAAGTCACGTTCCTGACCGCGTAATGAGTGCTGCCATAAGCAAATACGACTCTGGCGAAGCTAACTTACGCAAGACCGTTGTGCCAATTGCTCACAGCCTAATGGAGGATCTTAAGGAGCTTGCAGCCCTAGCATCCGCTGAAATCGCATCCAGCGCGCCAGAAAAACCGGAAGCTTTCTGAGCGCGAAACTTTCCGGAAGCTTTCTGCCGCTTAAACTCGGATCGTAACCATCCGGCTTGCTGTATTTAATAGGTGTCGACATTCAGCGAACAGCCCGAGGAGGGCTTGGTAATGACGACATTAAACACCCCTAAGACTTTTATTAAATTACCCACCGTTAAAGAGCGTACCAGCTTATCAACAAGTGAAATATACCGCCGCCTTGAGGCTGGTACTTTCCCCGCTCAAATCAAATTAGGCGCCAAGGCCGTGGCATGGCTTGAGCATGAGGTTGACGCATGGATTGAGCAGGCCATTGCAGCAGGCCGCCCCGCTGATAGCGAGGTGATAGCATGAGCCTGGCTATCCTATTGCGCTACACATTCAACCAGCTACTCGAAGGCACCAGCTTTGCTGAGGTTTACGATAACCTGAACATTAATGACCTGCTAGATGACGATGAGCAAGCCGAATTAATAGTAATGCTTAAGGAGAAAGCAGCCAGCCAAGGCTTAATTATCAGCGACGAACACCTACGCCCCCGAACAGTCCTAGAGTCGTTTTTAAATGTAAATGCTGAGCTACTGACTGCAACGGTAGGAGCAGGCGCACAGGTGACGCTAGAGGCGGATGGCGTGGTAATGCTTATTCACCTGAGTGATATACCCGAGCTAATAATCAAGCAAGTAGTACCAGCTAAAGTATCGAGCTTTTTGGCATACGTTTACTTTACGAATATTGGCGGAGTGGTGTGAAATGACTAATCAAAAGAAAGCCGCCCGAGCTGGGGAGCAGGGCGGCCAAGATAAAGCAAAGGATATTAGCGTTGATAATTATACCAGCAGTAGCCCTGCCGGCCTAGTCACCAATCAGCCTATCGAGGCCATCCAGTCACTAAAGCCTGGCGAGTGTCGCACCAAGAAAGAGCGCGTGCTCAATCATCTTACTCACTACGGATCTATTAACCGGTTTGAAGCCAGTAAGCTGCTGTATGACACAGCCTTAAACTCAACTATCAGTTTCCTTGCTAACGCACATGGAATCACTTTTGATAAATTGTGGGAGTCAGTACCTAACAGAGTTGGCAGCTCAACTAAGGTGAAGCGCTATAGTCTTGCCATCGAGTCTAGGGCTGCTGCGCTGAAGCTGCTTGATCATTGGCGGATGAAGCCATGACGATAATTACACGTGCTGATGCCGAGGGTAAGCGGGAAGAGATAGCTGATATATCTAGCGAGATTATGCGCTTGATTGATAGTGAAGCATCAAGCCCTGAGTCTATGCGTAAGGTTTCTGATCTGTACAGGCGGCAGAGTGATCTTGATAGTGATCTGAGGGCCTATGAGCGTAGCACAAGTGCAAAGCATGACAAGTATTACGATACTGACGGCAACGACTTTATCCGCATACCAGAGTTGCTGAATGATTCAGTGATTATGCAGCTTGCCGAGCGCGCCACGCTCACAATGGAAATACCGCTCGGTACAACATTCCTAACCTTGATGAGTGGCGCAGCTGCTGCAGTAGCGACCAACTACACGACTCAGTTCATAACAGGTACGCGTGTGCCTGCTGTTTTGCATGTTGCTTGCGAGCATCCTCCCAGCACCGGCAAGAGCAACCTGGTAGGCATCGCAACCAGTGCTTACATGAAGGAAATGATCGACCACAATCAGCGTATTAGCGCTATTAATAACGGGGCTGTAAAAGGTGGCCCCAAGCTGCCTCATGGGTTTGTACTTAAAACTGACGCAACCTCAGCTGCTATCGATGCTGAGCTGACTAAAATGGATAGTGGTCGCGCAGTTATAGCCTCATCTGAGCAGGCGGCTTTTCAAAGCTTGTTCCCAGACAGCGGTGGGTTCTCATCCAATAACAGCTTAATGCTCAATGGCTGGATGGGTGAGTATGTTGCAGGCAGCAGGACTACGCGAGATGCTTTTTCAGGCTACGTGCAATCCTCTGTGCTTCTCATTGCTCAAGTTGGCTCAATTCAGCGAGTTCTATCAGCATCTAACCAGACCGGGCTAGCAGAACGCTTTTTGTTTGCTGTAGAGCCATCCAGTTTGGGGCGTAGGACACGTGCTAATGGCTACCTAAACAATGTTGATAAAGCACCATTTAACCTTGCTAGCGCTGAATGTGTGCGTAGGTACTCGAAGCGTGTGCGTATCGATGATGGCAAGGCTGTTGTAGAAACAGATATTCATAGCCTTGAGTGTTTGCAGCCTAGTGCTGAAGGCTACGAAATTATCAGGCGTAAGCTACTTGAGAATGAGCCGCTTCTTGGTGAGCTGAGTGAGTCAGGAGAAATAACTTATCTTGGCTGGCTCGGGAAGCTAGAAACTCACGTACTCAAAATTGCCTTGGTTTTGCATGTGTTTGATTGCTTGGGCAATGGTTGCGAGGTTCCTAAGATCATACCTTGCAGGCTCATCACAGCAAGCATTGAGCTTGTGCTTGAGATTGGCAAGCATATGCGTGGCGTCATACAGCAAAGCGGTGAGGCTGGCGATACAGCGGAGGTGGATGCTGTGTTGGATCTTGTGAGTAGCCAGCGGGTCGAAGTTACTGAAGCAAAGAGAATGTTGCGCAGACGGGCACCATTTCGATCAAGAGGAAAGGATGCTTATAAAGCCGCAGGCGTAAGAGTTAGCGCTATGTTGAGCGAAGGCCTGCTTGTTGTTTCTACTGATGACGGTACGCTAAAAGCTGCTTAGTAGTTACTGGTGACCACCAAGACCCGCTACTGTGAAAGATATGCGGGTTTTTTATTATCTAGTGTCCTCAGTGCCCTCATAGTGCCCTCATTGAGGACACTCACTAAACCCGCGTATTCACTGGGTTAGAGATAGTTATATATATAATAGTGCCCTATTGTCCTCTATGTGCGTGATTTTGATTTATCTATCAGATTCATGTGTGTGCGTGGAAGGTGAGGGCATTAGGGCACTGAGGGCACTAATTTGCGCAAAGCCTTATGCTGCAAGGGTTTTCTGGCTTTTAGTAGAGGGCACTGCGAGGGCACGAGAGGGCACAATCACCCACTTTGCCCTCAGTTTGAATCTGTCACGGCATGGTGTCACGAATCAAAAAACACTCAGAATGGATGCGGTCTAGTCTGTACCCGTGCTATGTTTGATTGACCTGAGGCGTCTCCAGTCATGGATATATTGAGACAGACTCAATAAGGCCTAAAGTTAGTGCGGATAGTTACCTCAGTCGCAATTCACAAGCTGTATTTTGTAGGCCGTGTTATCTGGTGCGGCGGGAATATTTCGTAAACCACAAAGGAAGGTATGTCTCATGAAGAAAATAGCAGCAATCATAATCAGCGGTATTATCCTGGCATCATCTGCGTCAGCTTTTGCGCACGGCGGAAGAACAGATAAAAATGGCTGTCATAACGATACAAAGACCGGAACGCGTCATTGCCACTGAGTCTTAACTGACGTTTCATTCAAACCTAAAGCCGCCTACGGGCGGTTTTTTTGTGCCTGAATGAAGGTCTTTACTGCTGGCGCGAACCTTATATGCTCAATACTAACTACTGTGAAAGTAAACAGTGCTTGTGCTTGTATGTTTACATTTGGGTGGTAAAATTAAGACTGGATTGTTACTTGAAAGGTTTGGTTTTTATGTCCGTAGCTAAGGCTAAGTTTGTGCGATTAAACGATGAAGACCACCAGCAACTTAAGCAGATTGCAGCTGATACTAAGCAGCCAATACAGGCTATTGTTGAGCTGGCAGTCTCTAGGTTTTTAAGGAAACCAGCGAGAGGCGCAATAGCTCGCAAGTAGATAAGCGCTGATACATCGATTTGTTTACAGCCTACGGGCTAAAACTATTGCCGGGAGGCAACAATATGGCTGGATTAGATACACGCGGGGCATTTGACGGCTTCGTACAGGGCTTTGGCTTGATGCAAGGCTATCAAAATAACAAGGACAACAAGGCGATCAGGCAAGAGCAGCTTGGCATGCAGCAGCGCGGCCTAGAAATGCGTGAGCAGGAGTTTGAAGGTCAGCAGCAGGACCGCCAAAAGAAGAATGACCAGGAATACATTACACAGTTTTATGAGCGCACGATGCCGCTGATGCAAGACGCGGACAACCCTGAGTCGATCAAAATGCTTGCAGCTATGTTTGAGGACGAAGAGGCCAGCACAGTATTGAGCCGCAACAAGTTAGCCGATATGCGCCACTTATTTAACCCTAAGACTATCGCAGCAGCCCAATATGCTGGTGAGCTTGGCAAAGGTGAGGGCCAGCTGTTTTCTGATAAGACAGCTGCTGCTATGAACGACTACTTCTCACCCACGGTTAATCGTATGCCAGGTCGTCGCACCCGCATTAATGGTGTTTACCCTGGGCAGAAAGAGGGCACCATGGCCTTTGATCTAGGTATTACACCGCTGGGTGATGATGGTGTTGAAGGTGAAGAATACTTTGGCCCTATGACTAACAAGCGTGGCGTCGAAGGTGAAGATGATGACGTTATGCAAGTGTCCATCGAGCAGATGATCCAGAAAGTCAAAGGCTCGCAAGCAATCTATGAGGCGCTAGGCCCTGAGAAGATCGCTCAGATCCAAAAGAGCCTGCGCAACATGGGTTACCTAGCACCTGAAGAGGCTAAATGGGAAGAAGTCAAAGGCCCAGGCGGATCTATCCAGCAGCGCAACACTGTTACTGGCGAAATGAAGAACGTGCTTGGTCGTGCGCCAGTGGCTGCTAGGTCTGGTGGTGGCACCAGTGGTAGCAAGTCCACGTCAAAGCAGAGTGATTATGAGTTTCATATCAGCCGTGGCAAGTCACCAGAAGAAGCAGAGCGCCTTGCATTTGGTGGCGACAGTACCGGTGATAGCCTCACAAGTGATGATCGTTATTGGATCGAACACCTGACGAAAAAGGTAAAAGAAGTTGATACCGTACTGGCAACTTTCCCGCCTAAGGATGAAACGGCAAAGCTGCTCAGGAGTCGCGAAAAGCTTATACGAGATAGGGATGTTTTCGAAGATAAATTAGGACTGAAAGGGTCGCCAGCACAGGGGCTACAGAAACCAAACCCAATAACTGGCAGGGTTTATTCAGATGCAAATGGCAACAAGGCGCGATGGAATGGCTCTGAGTACGTGCCAGTTGATGCGGGGCAGTCTCAGCTCGGCACGAGTGACGTTGACCAAGAGTTACGCAAGCTATGGAGCACTACGCCAGCCGATACTAATCAGCAGTAGACGGTTGAGATCATGCTGACGGATGGCAAGTAATGCACTGTTAGTCAGCGATGAGGCGGGTCATATGAGCAGTCGTATGTCCCGCACCCGATATCGTATTGAGATAATTCAAACAGAGGTCTATTCATGACTGCTTCAGGGTTAATCAATAAAGCCTTACGCCAACAGATTTACTTGTCAGCCAGTCGCTATAAATTGCGCCTTGTGTGCGATGTACAGCCTGATGCTGAGTTAATGGAGGTTTTGCGGGTCAATAAGCACCAAGTATTAGCAGAGCTTCACCGGCTCCAGGAGTTGTGGCTTGAGCGTGTTGCTCATGCAGTGCAAGTCCCCGCAGCATGGCTGCTAGAGCATGGTCTTATTGATGCTGATGATATGCGCAATCTGTGGCATACAGAGCCAGCACAGGCTGCCAGGATAATCATAGGAGGTCAGTGTGGCGCGCTTTCTACTTGCCACTAATCATCTACTGCGCTATTGTTCGCTTGTCACTGCAAATTCAGTGATCGGGTTTGGCGACTCGAGCAACTTGGCGCACAAGCGCCCCATAACTAACAGCTGGCGCTTTTTTTGTGCCTGCAGTTCGTGTTTTATGGTGGCTGTGTGTGGGAGACCTTTGTGTCTGCCGGATTCCAAGTTTCCGGTTCGCCAACCTGCGCACAGCTGCCACCCTAAATCGTTTGGCGACGATCCGTGGCAGCTTCAAACCAAACTTGGAGCTACACCGATGACAACCTTTTCAATACCGGTAACCCCTGCCGTTACATCAACGATCAACCGCACCCGTGCTGCTGCCCATAGAGCTATGGCCGCTGCTGCTTTGCGTTCAGATTCTAGCCTGAGCGTTCGTCTTGCACGCTACAACAGCCACATGACCAAAGCCCGTGCAATCGCTGGAGGTGCGTTATGAGCAGCAACCAATTTACCATCAAGACCAAGCGTGGTACCCAGTTTGTTAGCTGTGGCAATGTAATGAAAAAACAAAACCTATTTGAAGTGGCTGATGGTGCTGGCCTTGGTGATGCGCTAATTATGGCTAGTAACTTTCTGGATATGGTTCGCGATCCCATCTTTAACGGAGCAATGGGGATAGAGCCATTGAGAGACAACCCAGCATTCCTTGTATTACACGCTATCGAAAGTGCTAAAGCAGTGATTGATTCACTGGTATCTGCAGTAGAAGACCTCGAATACGCAGCAAAAGATGGGGGTGAGCAATGAGCAGCCTACAATTCACCGGCCAGCCCGAAGATATTTTATGCGTACCAGCTGGCGCAGAAGCTGGTTTACCTATTGATGAGATTAATTGTGCAGTTGTCCGCGCAGAAGCTGTTATCACAATGGTAATGATGGCGTTAAGTGATGGTGACGGACGGCCAGCAGATCACGTTTTAAATGATGCTCTATGGTGTGCACAGTCGCAGTTAGCGCTAATCAAAAAGATGGCTTATCACGCGCACGAATCAGCTAGATTGAAAGGTGGTAGCGACCTATGAAAACTATTTTTATCTTGATGGCTCAGTATTCAGGGCTTGCAGTAATACCCTTGGACACTGTCTGCACTGATTACTTCTTCCACTTAGATGCCACCAAGCTAAAGCGTAAAGTTGCCCTTGGTGAGATAGACCTGCCAATTGTGCAGATTGAAGGCAGTCAGAAGTCAGCGCGTGGTGTGCATATCAACGACCTGGCTCAGTACATCGACAAGCAGCACCAGGCTGCAAAGGATGACCACGATAAATTGTGGGGTAGAAAAAAGACCAGCTCAACTTGAGCATGCAATAAACCAAATCATTGTCGGGAGACAACGAAAATGCAAAGAGTAAATAAGCAATATATTAACCGTCAATACCTGGGCAAGCTTAGTGCGCACAACCCTAGCTTTGCTGCTAAACAGCAATCTGGGGTCGGTGCCAATACTGCTGGCGCAATCATGACCAGCCTAGAAATAGCAGCCGTCACGGGAAAGCGTCACGCAAACGTAATACGCGACATTAAGAAAATGCTTAAGCAGCTAAAAGAAGATGAACTCACATTTGAGCACATCTTTTACGACTCAATGAATCGCCAGCAGACGGAATACTGCCTCGACCGCCTGCATGTTGAGTGTCTGCTTACCGGGTACAGCGCACCATTGCGTATGAGTGTTCTAAAGCGACTAGCTGAGCTTGAGTCAATCGAGCAGCCACCCGTACCAATACCAGCCACTCTCTCTGAGGCGCTACATTTCGCAGCCGAGCAAGCGGAACAGATCGAGGCGCTACAGCTCACCCACCAAAACGACACCATGAAGATTGATGTTCTTGAGCAGTTACTGGCCGCCGGCGTTACTGCTACTGACTTCTGCCGCCGATTGAATGGTGTTAACACGATGATGGTGAACGCCCATCTGTGCGACATTGG
Source organism: Thiopseudomonas sp. (assembly GCA_035271385.1). Taxonomy (GTDB): domain Bacteria; phylum Pseudomonadota; class Gammaproteobacteria; order Pseudomonadales; family Pseudomonadaceae; genus Denitrificimonas. The sequence continues at coordinate 10,131 of DATERP010000191.1, forward strand.
TTGGCTGTATGAGCCGGTCAACAATAAGACTCGATGGCGTGTCGTTAGTCGTGTGCGTGATAAATACTTGGCTGAAAAAGCATTTGAGGTTATGCCAGGCGGTGCAGATCGCTTTACGGCCTTTAACATTGTATTGCTAAAGGCTGGCGCTAAACGATTAGTGGCGCTGTATATGGCCGGCGAGCTGCCCATGAAGAAAACGTGGGACGGTAAGTACAGCCATGATCTTGCCGATGTACTTTGATGCTCACTATCAGTAAAGATTAGGATGTAATGCAGGCATACTAAATACACCCGCTAAGCTGGCAGTCAGTGAGGCGGGTTTTATTATCTGGATACTTACGATAAGGAATATCACATGAGAAAAAGAATACTAGCTTCGATTATGGCTTCCCTTGCTGGCGCTATATTTATATTTTCTAGTAGCTCGCACGCCTTAGAGTTCTCAAGTCTCGGTGGCACCTTTAAAATGGAAGGCCCTATCAATAGTGGTGATGCCAGTAGGTTTGCTAGCGCTTATCTAGCATGGGATGAGCCACCAATGATTTTCCATATCGACTCCCCTGGTGGTGATGTGCGCGAGGCCATGTTTATTGGGGATTTTATCAGACAGAGTCAAACGCCTGTTTGGTCCGGTCGAATCTGTAACAGCGCTTGCGTATTAGTACTGGTATCTGGCGTCGAAAGAATGGCTCAAGGAACAGTAGGTCTACATCGTCCTCGTTACTCGGAGGAGTATTACTCTAAATTGTCTTCAAGTGATGCGGCCAAAGCCTACAGCCAAGCAACTGAGGCTATTACTGAGTACATGGTGTCTATGGGAGTTCACCAGGCTGTCATTGATCGAATGTTTCAAGCAGACTCTGGAAGCTTGGATATTCTCAGCGCAAAAGAGGCGTCGGCACTATTTGGCTTTAGAGTGCCGTTTTATGAGGAGTGGATAGCGGCAAAGTGCGGTCGATTCACTGGCGACTATGCTCAGGCTGTGAAAGACCTCCAGGTAATAGAAAGACTTAATTTCAATGCCGAGCTTGGTAAGTCTCAAATATATAAACGCATTGAAAAATTAAGGGTTAGTGGTTCGAAAACTTTTTAGATAATGGGTGATCCAAGTTTTGCAGAGAGCTGGCATAACTACCAAGCGTGTATTCTGCGAGCTGAAAATAGTCACATTAGAGCGTTTTTCAAGATGGCGAAGGATATGGCTAAGCAGTAGAGGTTAGAGAATTGAGCAGGAACGGCAAACCAACGACTGAATGGCTGACGATTGATGAGCTGCGCAAGCAGCAGGAAGGATGCGAGTTTGGCAAATGGCTAAACGAAACCTTGCCGAAAATCACACCTGAGCAGCGGGCTAAATTTAATCGTTATGGCGATCCGATAGCAGAGTACGGTGATTGGACTGATGATAATGAATGGATACCACCAGATGAGTTAATACCTACTGCTAAAGACAAGGGGCTGGAAAAATGACAATGACCAAAGAGGAGCGAGCTTCTTTAAAGTTGCTAAAGAGCGGGGCGACAATTCAGGAGGCAGTGGCTTTACTGCCGGAGCTAACACCCGATCAGCTAGCGAAGCTGGACGAAAATGGAGACTGGATCTCGACACCGGAGAACCAAGAATCTTCTCTTACGGAAGTCAGCACTCACCCGCATCGTGTCCGCACCTATTAGGCCAGTAATTACAGGTGAGTCCGCACACTCCGCACTTGTTTGTACGACTAATTCGACTAGAGGGCATTACCTACATGGCAAGCATCAACAAAGCTGGCAACGCAAGAATGTCAGAAGCCTTTCAGCGTGAGATTAGGCGCAAGGCCCACGACTTAGCATTTGATTACCAGGAGAAGGTGACAGATGAATTGATGCGCTTAGCTCGCATAGCCTTGCTGGAAGGGCACGATATGACGGAAGTGCAACGCATGATCAGGCACTACTGACTTACTACGCATTTACGCACCCCGTTACGCACCCTATTGCGTGTTCTATCGCGCACCTCTATCGCGCACCACTACGCACTTGCGAACGCTGCGCAGGTGTATGCAGTGATTGGCTGTGAGGCAGAAAGACAGGCTTACACAGTGCGCAAGTTACGCATACGCCAAGACAGTGCGAGCCACTGATAGATACAGCGCGTTATCTTGTTGTTTTGATATATGTACTGCTGGTTGGTGTTTGAGTCGTGCCTGCGGCATCCTAGTAGTCATGGCGAGATAATTTAAATGTTTTACAAAACAGGTTGCAGGGTTACGCCGGCCTTTGAGGTAGAAGCGATCTGGGGTGCGGCAAATAGATCAAAGCACGGTTGCGGTGATCTTGTAACCGCAATAGAGAAAGTTCCTGCAGTGTTGTTGAATGGTCCAGAATTTTCTGGAACGCAAACGTATGGTCATAACAACAAGCGAAACGAGGCTATCATCCAAAACTGGATTATCTGAGCCGCCCCCAAAACTAGGGCCTCATACAGTAAACCTACGCACCAGCCAGCACTACAAGATCACCACAAGATGGCAAGTGTTCTGCTTGACCTGATTGCCGTCACTCGGATTTATTTACTACCCATCTATTTACAGTCACCATCAAAACAAAATCCGCACCCGCAAGCCCAGTTAATACGGGTTAGTTCGCACAATCCGCACTGGCTATGCAGTACCTGTGTTTTGCTAAGGCATTCTTGTTTAAAGGCGTTGGTACTGATTTAAGTGTGGGGGTGTAAAATAATTTGGGGGTATTTTTGGGGGTATCGTGTAAGAGTATAGCCTGTAAATACTGAGTGTGTATGAGTGCTTGAAGTCGCTGTAAGCCACGTAATACGTGGGTTGCAGGCATAAAAAAGCCCCTAAGTCCGAAGACTTAAGGGCTAAAGAAATTGGTGCCTCGGGGGAGAATCGAACTCCCACGTTGTTACCAACGGTGGATTTTGAATCCACTGCGTCTACCAATTCCGCCACCGAGGCATGGCG
>DATERP010000192.1:0-3014 GCA_035271385.1 Thiopseudomonas sp.
CATGCGGATATTTTCCCTGATTTAGCGGCGATTGAGTTGCAGTTTCACCACTTACTGCGCACTGTGCCAAGCAATGGCTTAGTGATTTATCCTGCGCAAGAACAGGCGCTGCAGCGGGTGATTGATAAAGGTTGCTGGGCACCGACACAAACCACAGGACCTGAGGGCCAGTGGCAAGCGCGCTTAATTAAAGACGATGGCTCTGAGTTTGCAGTGTTATTGGATGGCGTGGAGCAGGGTGTGGTGCAGTGGCCGTTAACTGGCTTGCATAACGTCGCCAATGCTTTGGCAGCTTTAGCGGCTGCACGTCATGTCGGTGTCACTGCTGAGCATGGTGCGCAAGCCTTGGCTGAGTTTCAGAACGTGAAGCGTCGTATGCAAAATTTAGGCTGTGTGCGTGGCGTGACAGTTTACGATGACTTTGCCCACCACCCGACGGCGATTGCCAGCACCTTAGATGGCTTGCGCAAGCAAGTGGGCCAGCAGCAGATTATTGCGGTGATTGAGCCGCGTTCCAACTCAATGAAGCTTGGAGCACACCGTGAAGGATTAGCGCCTTCGACAGTCGATGCCGATCAAGTGTTTTGGTATGCGCCGGATAATCTCGGTTGGGATTTGGCTGGCACTGTGGCCAATGCCCCAGTACCAACGCAAGTGTGCAGCAGTTTAGACGAGATTATCGCTGGCGTATTAGCGCTGGCGCAGCCGGGTACTCAGGTGGTTATTATGAGTAACGGCGGTTTTGGCGGTATTCATAACAAACTTATGCAAGCCTTGGAGGTAAGCTGATGAACGGTCCGCAACGTATTACGGTGGCAATGACTGGCGCCTCTGGTGCGCAATACGGTTTACGTTTACTTGATTGCTTAGTGCAAGAAGAGCGTGAAGTGCATTTTTTGATTTCCAAAGCTGCACAATTAGTTTTAGCGACTGAAACGGATGTGATCTTGCCACCTAAGCCGCAAGCCATGCAGCAGTTTCTCACTGAATATACTGGCGCTGCAGCAGGACAAATTCGGGTCTACGGTAAAGAAGACTGGATGTCGTCAGTGGCTTCCGGCTCGGGCGCACCCAATGCCATGGTGGTGGTGCCCTGCTCAACAGGCACTTTATCTGCCATTGCCACTGGGGCCTGCAATAACTTAATTGAGCGTGCTGCCGATGTGGCGCTTAAAGAACGGCGCCAATTGATTATTGTGCCGCGCGAAGCACCGTACTCCAGTATTCATTTGGAAAATATGCTCAAGCTCTCAAATATGGGCGCCGTGATTTTACCCGCGTCCCCGGGTTTTTATCATCAGCCGCAAAGCGTGGATGATTTAGTTGATTTTGTTGTCGCGCGTATTTTGAATATTTTGCAAGTGCCACAGGATATGTTGCCGCGTTGGGGTGAGCATCACCAAGCCGGTTGGGATGAGTAAAGTACGGGTTATGGCGTTGCTGATCGCTATCACGCTCAGCAGTGGTTGCGCGAGCGTGCGTACTTTAGATGCTGCGCAAGCGGGTGCGCCAGTGATGTATTCAGGTACGCGCTTGGATTGGTATAGCTTGCAAGGCGGTTGTTATCCAGTGGAGCGTTTTGGTGCACAAGCACCCAAGTATGCGGCGTTAGATCTGCCCTTGAGTTTCTTGCTGGATACTCTATTGCTACCTTGGGCACTGGCGGTTGAGTTGGGTATTGGTTTAACAGTACAGGGCGGCCACTGAGTAAATCGATGTGAATCGCCTGTTTGTCTGCAAGCCTTTTAGTAATTGGCTGCAAGTGCGCTATAATTAGCCACTTATATTTCTTGACCGTTTCATCTCCCAAGCCACGCCGTGTTGCGTGGTTTGTTATTTTTGCAGCGCTAATTGGCGTCCAAACTTGAAGAGGCAACATTGATGAGTGCACTGGTAGGCGTAATTATGGGTTCCAAGTCAGATTGGAGCACAATGAGCCACAGCATAGACATGCTGGAAACCCTCGGTATTCCTTACGAAGTGCAGGTGGTTTCTGCGCACCGTACGCCTGATTTGCTGTTCAGTTACGCTGAACAAGCCGCTGCGCGTGGTATTCAAGTGATTATCGCTGGTGCCGGTGGTGCAGCGCATTTGCCAGGCATGTGTGCAGCTAAAACCCACTTGCCGGTGTTGGGTGTGCCGGTACAATCATCCATGCTGTCAGGTGTTGACTCTTTATTGTCGATTGTACAAATGCCAGCTGGCGTACCGGTGGCGACTTTATCCATTGGTAAAGCCGGTGCAATTAACGCCGCTTTATTAGCAGCGAGCATTATTGGTCATCAGCACCCTGAAATTCACGTAGCGCTGAATGCCTACCGTGAGCAGCAGACCCAAACCGTATTAGATAATCCAGACCCAAGAGAGGCTTAATCCATGAAAGTTGGCGTGATTGGTGGCGGACAGTTAGGGCGTATGTTGGCCTTAGCCGGTACCCCTTTAGGAATGCAATTTACCTTCCTTGACCCCGCAGTGGATGCCTGTGCTGGCGCACTCGGTGAGCATTTGCATGCAGATTACAGCTCGCCTGAGCACTTGCAGCAGATGGCGCAATCCGTCGACTTGGTGACCTTTGAGTTTGAAAGTGTCCCTGCGGAAACTGTTGCTTATCTTGAGCAGTTTGTGCCGGTGTATCCAAGCGCCAATGCCTTGCGTATTGCCCGCGACCGTTGGTTTGAAAAGTCCATGTTTAAAGAAGTGGGTATCCCGACCACTGAGTTTGCTGATGTGTTGTCGCAAGCTGATTTAGAAGCAGCGGTGGCGCAGATTGGTTTGCCTGCCGTGCTGAAAACTCGCACTCTAGGTTATGACGGTAAAGGCCAAAAGGTTTTACGCGAGCCAGCAGATGTGGTGGATGCCTTTGCTTATTTGGGCAATGTACCCTGCATTTTAGAAGGTTTTGTGGCCTTTACCGGTGAAGTATCACTGGTCACTGTGCGTGGCCGTGATGGCGAAGTGCGCTGCTATCCATTGGTGCATAACGTACACAACGATGGCATTTTGCATATTTCTGT
>DATERP010000193.1:0-29049 GCA_035271385.1 Thiopseudomonas sp.
CGCAAGCTGCCTAAGCGCCCAAAAAAGTCCAACTCCCACGCCGTAGTGCCTAAGTTGGCTGAGTATTGGCTATTGATGGTTGAGTCGCCAGTTGGGCTCATGCTGCCTGGAATACGTTGACGGTTTGCACCGCCACTTGCATCCAGCGCTGGGAATAACGCACTGCGCTGAATACGGTATTGCGCGCGGAAGGCATCCACATTTAACGCGGCAATACGCAAATCACGGTTGTTATCCAACGCAGTACTGATTAAAGATTGCAGGACTGGATCTTGGAAAAACTCACGCCAATTGGGCAGTGCTGCTAAGGTTTCTTGTGCATTCGCGCCCTCCCATTGCTCGGCAACGGGAGCGCTAGGCTGCTGATACTGGGGTGCCAGTGAGCAACCCGTTAAAGCAGCCACAAGAGCAGCGGCTAGAGCGGTATGTTTCATTGGCCCTTCTCCTGTTTGTCAGTGGCTGATTTAAACAGCGAGCTGACCAATACGTAAAACAATGGCACAAAGAAAATAGCCAATGCCATCGCCGATAACATGCCACCGATCACGCCGGTACCAATGGCGTGCTTACTGCCCGCACCGGCACCGGTTGAGATCGCCAGCGGTGTCACACCCAGAATAAATGCCAGTGAAGTCATAATAATCGGACGTAAACGAATACGGCATGCTTCAACCGCAGCGGCTGCTAAGCTCATGCCGCCTTCGTGCAAGGATTTCGCAAACTCCACAATCAAAATAGCGTTACGTGCCGATAAACCAATGGTGGTCAACAAACCAATTTGGAAGTAGACGTCATTGGATAAGCCGCGACCGTAAGTGGCCAGCAGTGCACCAATAATACCCAGTGGTACCACCAGCATCACCGAGAAGGGCACAGACCAGCTTTCATACATGGCCGCTAAGCATAAGAACACCACCAGTAAAGACAGCGCATACAGAGCAGGGGCTTGGTCACCGGAGAGGCGTTCCTCGTAGGATAAACCGGTCCATGCCATACCTACACCTGTGGGTAATTGCTTGGCGATTTCTTCTACGGCAGCCATCGCGTCACCTGAGCTGTAACCCGGTGCTGCACTACCCAAGACTTCCATGGCTGGCACGCCGTTATAGCGTGACAGTTTAGGTGAGCCATAGGTCCATTCGCCGCGGGCAAAACTATTGAAGGGAATCATTTCGCCTTTGTTATTACGCACATACCACTTGGCTAAGTCTTCAGGGTTCATCCGCGCATTGGCTTCGGCCTGCATAAAGACTTTCTTCACGCGACCGCGGTCAATAAAGTCATTGACATAGCTACTACCCCAAGCCGTAGACAGCGTTTGGTTGATAGCGGATAAAGACAAGCCCATGGCGCTGGCTTTTTCGTCATCAATAATCAACTGGTACTGTGGCTCATCACGTAAACCGTTGGCGCGTACTTGAGTTAAGCGCTGGTCTTCGTTGGCCAGTTTGACAAACTGATCGCGGGCTTCGCTCAGCACTTCATGGCCAACTCCAGCACGGTCTTGTAAGAACATATTAAAACCGGTGGCGTTACCCAGTTCCATTACCGCTGGTGGCGCAAAGGCAAAGACCATGGCATCACGGAACGAGAAGAACTTCATTTGCGCACGCTGCGCTAAAGAGAACACGCTTTGATGCTCTTGGGTACGCTCTCCCCAGGGCTTAAGGCCGATAAAGGCCATACCAGAGTTCTGGCCACGACCTGCAAAGTTAAAGCCGGTAATGGCAAAAACTGAGTTGACAGTATCGGCTTCCTCGGTGAGTAAATAATCGCGCATTTGACTGATCACATCATAGGTACGCTCAGCAGTTGAACCTGCGGGTGTTTGCACCTGTGCAAAGATCACACCTTGGTCCTCTTCAGGTAAGAACGAGGTGGGGATCTTAGTGAACATCCAGCCCATAATGGCGATGATGATCACATACATAATCAAGTAGGGCGTTTTGCGACGAATCATCGCGGCGACGCCTTTCTCGTATTGATTCACGCCTTTCTGGAAGGTGCGGTTAAACCAGCCAAAGAAGCCACGCTTTTCTAAGTTGCCACCTTTAGGGATGGGCTTGAGCATGGTCACGCACAGAGCTGGAGTAAAGATTAAAGCGACCAGAACCGACAATACCATGGCCGAGACAATGGTCACCGAGAACTGCTTATAAATCGCACCGGTTGAACCTTCAAAGAAGGCCATGGGGATAAATACTGCAGACAGCACCAGACCAATACCGACCAGTGCACCTTGAATTTGTCCCATGGATTTGCGCGTAGCTTCTAAAGGCGAGAGGCCTTCTTCTTCCATCACTCGTTCTACGTTTTCCACGACGACAATAGCGTCATCCACTAGCAAGCCAATGGAGAGCACCATAGCAAACATGGTCAAGGTGTTAATGCTGTAACCAAAGGCTGCCAAAATACCAAAGGTACCCAAGATCACGACTGGCACAGCCAGAGCCGGAATCAAGGTGGCGCGTACGTTTTGCATAAACAAGTACATGACCAAGAACACCAGCACAATGGCTTCAGCCAAAGTCTGTACTACGCCTTCGATGGATGCTGAAATAACCGGCGTGGTGTCGTAGGGGTAAACAACTTTCATGCCTTTAGGGAAGAACGGCTCTAACTCAGCCAGTGTGGCGCGCACGGCACGGGCCGTATCCAGTGCGTTAGCGCCGGTTGCCAATTTAATACCAATACCAGTGGCAGATTTACCATTGTATTCAGCATTCACACTGTAGTTTTCACCACCCAGCTCCACGCGCGCAACATCTTTGAGGCGTACTTGAGCGCCGTCTTCATTCACTTTGAGCAGAATGTTTTCAAACTGCTCAGGTGTTTCAAAGCGGGTCTTACCAATAATAGTTGCAGTTAATTGTTGGTTGGGTGAGGCGGGCAGGCCACCCAGTTGACCAGACGACACTTGCACGTTTTGCTCACGAATCGCATTGGCGACATCGCCCGGCGTCATGGCAAAGTTAGTGAGTTTGAGTGGGTCCAGCCAGATGCGCATGGCGTACTGCGCACCAAAGATCTGGAAGTCACCCACACCTTGCGTACGTGAAATCGGGTCTTGAATATTCGATACGGTGTAGTCAGCCAGGTCATACCTGTTCATGCTGCCGTCTTCAGAAATAATCCCCACTACCATTAAGAAGTTACTGGCTGATTTGGTCACACGAATACCTTGCTGCTGTACTTCTTGTGGCAGCAAGGGAGTGGCCAGTTGCAGCTTGTTTTGCACTTGAACTTGCGCGATATCTGGGTCAACGTCTTGCTCAAAAGTAATGCTGATGCTCATGCTGCCATCAGAGTTACTTTGTGAAGAAATATAACGTAGACCGTCAATACCGTTCATTTTCTGCTCGATCACTTGCACCACAGTGTCTTGCACAGTTTGTGCAGAGGCGCCCGGATAGCTGACCGAAATGCCCACAGAGGGCGGAGCAATACTGGGGTATTGATTCACTGGCAATTTAAGAATTGCAAGACCACCAATCAGCATAATTACTAAGGCTAATACCCAAGCAAAAATGGGGCGGTGGATAAAAAAGTTCGACATGAAAAATATCCCTTATTGAGCTTGGTTGGCAGCGTTTTCTGGCTTTGCAGAGCTCGAGGTTGGCATTTTAATATTGCCAGCAGGATAGGTTTCAACGCTCATGCCCGGACGGATAAACTGCAAACCTTCAGTAATGATGCGCTCACCCTCTTTTAAGCCTTCAATGACTAGCCAGCGGTCACCGACAGTGCGCTCAGCTTTAATGTTGCGCACTTCAACGGTGTTATCTGCTTTGACCACCATCGCGGTCGGTTGACCCTTAGGGTTGCGGGTAATGCCTTGTTGTGGTGCTAAGATAGCTTGGCTTTGGATGCCGCTGATTAAGCTGGCATGCACAAACATACCCGGTAATAAGCTGCCGTCTGGGTTAGGGAACACTGCACGTAAAGTCACTGAACCAGTGCTGGCGTCCACTGAGACTTCAGAAAACTCCAAGGTACCATTGTGTGGGTAGTCGCTGTTATCTTGCAGCTTTAAAGACACTTGAGCCGCGTTATCGCCAGCTTTTTCCAATTGACCGTCAGCCAATTCGCGGCGCAAACGCAGTAAATCGTTAGCAGATTGGGTGACATCAACATAGATAGGATCAAGTTGCTGAATCACTGCTAATTCTTGCGCTTGTCCGTTACTCACTAAAGCACCTTCGCTGACGCTCGAACGGCCAATGCGTCCAGAAATCGGTGCGAGTACTCGCGTGTAACGTTGCTCGATTTTGGCGCGCTCTAACGCGGCTTCAGCTTGTAGGCGATTAGCGTTGGCATCATCGTATTGTTGACGACTGACTGCACGCTCTTTAACCAAAACTTTATAGCGATCGGCCAGCGAACGCGCAGCTAAGAAGCTGGCTTGTGCACTTTTTAAATTGGCTTCATATAAGGCAGGATCAATTTGATACAGTTGTTGGTTAGCTTGGACATCGCTGCCCTCTTTAAACAGGCGCTTTTGAATGATGCCATTGACCTGTGGTCGCACTTCAGCAATACGGTATGCAGCAGTTCTACCCGGTAACTCTGTGGTTAAGGTATAGGGCTCTGAGGTTAAAGTGATGATTCCTACTTTTGGTGCAGGTTGCTGCTGCTGACTTGCAGGCTCACTTTGTTGGTCGCAAGCACTGAGCAGTAACGCACAGGCAAGAGTCAGGGAGGCGGCGGTAGCGCTGGGTGAAGGGCGGGTCATAAAATCATTCCTAAGTAGCATCTTTTAGCACTGCACAATAAACGCACGCAAATACGAAGGCAGAGGTGCGTGATTATGCACTGCTTTAGGAGTAAATGCAGTGCATTTGAATTCAACAGAGTAATATACATACATTGGTGTATGTTCGTAAGTCCTGATTGATCATACGCTTGTGTATAGGTTTTGTATAATGTCTTGTATGGCTATCGTTGTCCAGTAGTACAATAGTGTTTGTTCAGGCGAGGAAATAAGCGATGACACCGGCGATTAATTTATTAAAAAAGCAACGCATCGAGCATCAGGTGCACAGTTACAGCCATGATCCACGTGTGGCTTCTTATGGTTTAGAGGCTGCGCAGAAGCTTGCTTTGCCGCCAGAGCGAGTGTTTAAAACATTGCTGGCTTGCACTGAAAGCAAAGAGTTGCTGGTGGCGGTGTTACCTGTGTGTGCGCAACTTAATTTAAAAGCATTGGCCGCTTGCGCCGGCGTGAAGAAAGTTGAAATGGCGGATCCACAGCTGGCGCAACGCGTGACGGGCTATCTACTGGGTGGCATCAGTGCTTTAGCGCAGAAAAAATCCTTGCGTACTTTCTTAGACAGCAGTGCTGAGCACTTTGCCACTGTGTATATCAGTGCGGGTCGCCGTGGTTTAGAGGTTGAACTGGCTGCTGCTGATTTATTGAGACTGACGCGTGGGCAGAGCGTTGCTATTGCTAGCACAGCTGATTAAGTCAGTGAGTGTGAGTGTGAAGTACGGTTAGCGTGACTGCCGATCACCGACCAGTCTTGAGTGCTGTGCTGGCCGGTTTTTCAGAGTGTTGATATATAGATTAATCGTTCGCGCTATAACGGCGCACACCCCTCATGGGCAAACTGCTATGTGCAGCAACAGTGCCGGGTGTGGCAAAAGCCACCAAGTGATCGGCAGCAACAGCGATACCAACGTTCTCACCTAAGAAGTGATCGATATGGCTGGTAAAGATAGCTTCCAGTTGATTACCCGTTGGCAGCTCTAAGCGATACAAAGTCGCAGCCCCTAAAAAAGTTTTACCAATAATAATGGCGCGCAATGGGCTTTCTGGTGAATCAATAATATCGTCTGGACGCAGCAAAACATCCACGGTGCTACCTGCGGGCCAGTTATAGGCACGGTTACCGCGAATCACGCCCAATTCAGTTTGTACGCTATCGTTGGTCAGCATCTGGCCGCGAATAAAGTAGCCTTGGCCAACAAAACTGGCAACAAAGGGCGTTAGTGGCTCGTGATACAGATTAAATGGAGAGTCCCACTGCTCGAGCTTGCCTTTATTAAATACACCGACATTATCGCTCATCGCGAAAGCTTCTTCTTGGTCGTGGGTCACCAAGATGGCGCTCGTGCCGCGGTATTTGAGAATATCGCGCACTTCACGGCTTAAGCTGCGGCGTAACTCACCGTCCAGATTGGAAAATGGCTCATCCATCAGTAATAACTGTGGTTCAGGTGCTAAGGCGCGCGCTAAAGCAACACGTTGTTGCTGGCCGCCCGATAATTCATGAGGGTAGCGATCACCGAGTGCATTGAGTTTAACCAACTCCAATAGCTCTTGAGTGATGCGTTTGGCATTGGGATGTTTACGAATACCAAAGGTAATATTGTCTTTAACACTGAGGTGCGGAAACAAGGCGTAATCTTGGAAGACCATACCAATGCGGCGCTTTTCTGGCGCTAACGTAAAGTTGGGGCGTGAGATTTCTTTGCCGGCTAAAGTAATAAGGCCGCGCATAATCGGCTCAAAGCCTGCAATAGCACGCAAAGTTGTGGTTTTGCCGCAGCCCGATGGGCCAAGTAAGCAACCGATATCGCCGCTATTGAGGTGCAGATTCAGGTCTTGCACTATGACTTGGTTTTGATAGCCGCAACTTAAATCAGTGAGGCTGAGTAAAGGACCTTGGTTATCCATGCTGTGGGGGGTACCGGATAGATTAAAATTCCAATAAAGCCTTGTGCACCGCAAATACAAAGATTGTGAGCGGTAAGACCACCGATTGAGACTAAGTGACTGCCTTACAATTGCGACTGAATCTTATAAGGTAATGGGTGTTCTTTGCAAACCTCCTGACCTGGTCCTGTGCTGGCGCTGCGGTTTATGTTGCACAGCTGTGCTTGTTGCTTGATTTGCTCGGATGGATTCAAGGGATGAGCTCAAGGTATAAATTTTAGTTCTGCTAAAGCAGAGCGTTATACTGGGTTTTAGGCTAGAATGCTCGCTAGGTGCTCAGTTAATCATGAGCTTTATCACTGAAATATTTGTCGAGGTGGATTGTGGATATCATCGAAACTATTAAAGAGCAGATCGAAAACAACGCGGTCTTGCTGTATATGAAAGGTAACCCAAACGCGCCGCAGTGTGGTTTCTCGCAGCGTGCAACCCAAGCGTTAATGGCTTGTGGTGAAAAATTTGCATATGTTGATATTCTGCAAAATCCAGACATCCGCGCTAATCTGCCTGCTTACGCGAACTGGCCCACCTTTCCACAACTGTGGGTTGATGGTGAGTTAGTGGGTGGTTGCGATATCATCACTGAGATGCACGAAAGTGGTGAGTTAGAAAAAATTGTTAAAGCTGCCGCCGCTAAAGTAGAAGCTTAAGCCTCTGCTTGCTGTGCTGTAGATTATTCTTCTGTAGATTACTCAGTCGTTAATCTTTATAGCAGTGCAACAAAAAAGCCCTTGTCCAGATTACTGAGCAAGGGCTTTTTTTATGGTTGATCAGTCTTGCGCAACAGCTCCGTCCTTTAGCTCGGGGAGAGTGTCAAAACTAAGGGCTTATGCGGACTTCTTCGTGGCTTCAGCTCTGGCTAAGGCGCGGTTTAAGCCGCTAAAGAGTGCGTGGATGCTAGCTGTGGTGATATTGCTGTGCACGCCGACACCAAATACTGGGCGCTGACCGGGCAAACGCAATTCAATATAGGCTGCAGCTTTGGCATCGCTACCACTGCCAATCGCGTGCTCGTTGTAATCCATAATCTCCACTGGCATCGGCAAGCTCGCGACCAAGGCTTTGAGTGGACCGCTGCCACAACCATCCCAGGTTTGCGTAACACCATTGACTGACACTGTAGTGCTGAGCGTGCAAGTGCCGTCTTCTTCTTGCAGGCGATGTTTTTGTAAAGCGTAAGGCGTGTTGGCTTGTAAGTATTCTTGATCGAGTAAGTGAAAGATTTGTGACGCAGTCACTTCTAGGCCTGAGCGATCGGTTTCCGCTTTAATCACTTGGCTGAACTCAATCTGCATACGACGCGGCAGTTGCATGCCGTATTCTTGTTCCAGCAAATAGGTCACGCCACCTTTACCGGACTGGCTATTGACCCGAATCACTGCTTCGTAGTCGCGACCGATGTCGGCTGGATCAATCGGCAGATAGGGAATCTCCCAAATATCACCTTCTTGGCGCTGGGCAAAGCCTTTGCGAATCGCATCTTGGTGTGAGCCGGAGAAGGCGGTATGCACTAAGTCACCAGCATAGGGATGACGTGGGTGTACTGGAATCTGGTTGCATTCTTCAACCACTTTACGCACTGCGTCGATATCAGAAAAATCCAATTCCGGGTTGATGCCGTGGGTGTACATATTCAGCGCCAAGGTGACTAAATCGACGTTACCCGTGCGCTCGCCATTGCCAAACAGGCAGCCTTCCACACGATCCGCACCGGCTAACAAGCCTAGCTCGCTGGCAGCGATGCCTGTACCGCGGTCGTTATGGGTGTGCAGGCTGATAATCACATTGTCACGGTGATTAATATGGCGGCCAAACCATTCAATTTGGTCGGCGTAGACGTTGGGCATGGCGACTTCAACGGTGGCCGGCAGGTTTAAAATCACCTTGTTGTCAGCGCTTGGCTGCCATACATCCAATACCGCGTTGCAGACTTCTACCGCGAAGGGTGTTTCCGCCGCGCTGAAGGTTTCTGGTGAATACTCAAAGGTCCACTCAGTTTCGGGTTGCAGGGCAGCGTATTTTTTAAATAACTCAGCGGCATGCACAGCAATGGCTTTCACGCCGTCTTTGTCTTGGTTAAATACGATGCGGCGAAAGGCTGGCGAGACGGCGTTGTACATATGCACAATGGCTTTAGGTACGCCTTTTAAGGACTCGAAGGTGCGCGCAATCAAATCTTCACGGGCCTGCGTCAGCACCTGAATAGTAGTGTCGGCCGGAATATGCCCGTCTTCAATCAGCATGCGGACAAAATCAAAATCCGTTTGTGAGGCAGACGGGAAGGCCACTTCAATTTCTTTTACACCCACGGCGACCAGTGTTTTAAAGAAGCGTAGTTTCTTCTCTGGGCTCATCGGCTCGATCAGGGATTGGTTGCCGTCGCGCAAGTCCGAGCTGCACCAAATCGGTGCTTGGGTGATGGTTTTATTCGGCCAGGTGCGATCGGGTAAATCCAATACAGGGTAGGCGCGGTATTTAGTGGCTGGATTGCTCAACATGGGCATAACGTGATCCTTAGCGTCGGTGGCACAATTAAACATGGACGCAGCGCAGACTGAAAACAGTTGGCCAAGCGATAATCTCGGCTGTACGGCATGTGGTTGAAAGTAAAGGTATAAGTTGAGGTTTTTTATTGCAAGTAATCTTTTAAAAATGGTTTTTATATTAATATATTTGTGTTTTTGGAGTTTATTCTGCTGGTATATTGGATTTTGTGGTTTTTTATTGTTTTGGTTTTTTATCTGCGACAGACTGCCACATTACCACTGTGGGAATGTATGCCATTATTTGCCTCCTAAACAAATGCAACTTGGATGCGTATGGCAATGAGATGTGTGGTGTGACAGGGCAGCGCCGCAGTTATTTAGCTGCAGTAGGCTTAGGCTTATTTGCCATGCTGATGATTCATCTCGGCCCGCTTTTATCAGGCGGGCAAGCGCTGGCTGCTGCACATTCATCGCCACCTGCGCATATCTTGCCGGCCGCGCTGCATCATGCTGATCACGATCACGATCACGATCACGACTCAGGTGCTGTTGAGCATGCAGTTCACACTGTTGATTATCACGCGCTGATGGGGCATCACTCCATGCCTGTTGGTGCGCCTGAATGGTTGGCTGCTTTAGAAATGTGTGGCTACTGTGATTTGCTCACTGTCAGCCCAGCGGTGGTGCTGGCTTTATTGCTGGCGCTACCGGTAGTGCCTTGTTTGCCATGCTTGGCAATCTTGCCCTCGTACACTAAGCCTTTGGCGGCGACCTATAGTCGGCGTCATCCTCGCGCCCCACCGGTATCGGTATTCGCTTAAACCTTGGTGAGTTATTTGGCTCACGTTTAATTTAAATGAATAGTGGATACCCTGATGAATAATATGACTCAAGGCTGCACAGTTGCACGCCTGACGCCGACCTTTGCGCTTAAAACTTCAGTCCAGCGTTTAGCTGTGGCGCATGCCGCTTTTATCGGTGCGTTGATGCTGCTGCCTGCAACTGCGCAGGCTGCTGAAGCGCTAGATCCTGCACAATTAGCGCCGATGGTCATTACCGGTGTGGCGCAGCAATCACCTATTACTGTAGTGACTGATCCACGCATTCCACGTCAGCCGGTACCGGCCAGTGATGCGGCTGATTATCTGAAAACGATTCCAGGTTTCTCTGCTGTGCGTAGCGGTGGCGTTAACAGTGATCCAGTGTTTCGCGGGATGTTTGGTTCGCGGGTAAAATTGCTCACCAATGGCGGCGAGATGATTGGTGCCTGTCCTAATCGTATGGATTCACCCAGCTCCTATATAAGCCCAAATAGCTACGATGAATTAACTGTAATTAAAGGGCCGCAAACAGTGCAGTGGGGCGCTGGTAGTTCGGCGGCAACAGTATTGTTTGAACGTGGACCGGAGCGTTTCGATGAGCCTGATTACCGTTTAAATGGTAGTTTGCTCGTAGGTTCGAATGGCCGTTTTGATCGTGGTATTGATGGTGCTATTGGTAGCAAGGATGGCTATGTACGCGTACTTGCTAATCAGTCAACAGCCGATGACTACTACGATGGTGATGGTGATCGAGTGCCTTCAGAGTGGGATAAATGGAATACTGAGCTTGCCTTAGGTTGGACGCCGACTGAAGATACTTTGCTGGAGTTGACCGTTGGTAAAGGTGACGGTGAGTCACGCTATGGGGGGCGCGGTATGGATGGCACTCAGTTTTTACGCGAGAGTGTCGCTTTACGCTTTAAGCAGGAAAACATCAGCGACACTTGGGCTGCTTTAGAAGCGCAGGTGTATTACAACTACGCTGATCATATTATGGATAATTATAAAATGCGTGGGAAGCCAACGGGTATGGCCACTCAAGTTGATAGTCGTACTGTTGGCGGTCGCATTAAAGGGATATGGCAGTGGAGCGACTTTGAATTAGTGACGGGTGTTGATGCCTTAACCAGTGAACATAGGTTGCGTCCCCGTACTGGTGGGATGACGCTTTCTAATCCGGTCAAAGATGCTGAGTTTAATCAATGGGGTGTTTTTGGTGAGTTAACTTGGGCTCTTACTGATAATGATCGAGTGATCAGTGGTTTGCGTGTGGATCGTCATAAAGTTGAGGATCATCGCGACTATCTGGCCATGCGCCGTAACATCCCAACCTGTAAAGCTGGAAAGGCTGGTTGTGTAGCTAACCCTACAGCGAATAAAAACAGAACCGAAACCTTGCCGAGTGCTTTCGTGCGCTATGAGAACGATCTGCAAGCCATTCCAGCGACTGTTTATATTGGCCTAGGCCATGCCCAGCGCATGCCGGATTATTGGGAGTTGTTCTCTGCAGCAGGAGCAAATGGCGCGTGGACAGGAGTGCCGAGTGCTTTTGTTTCAGCGGATCCAGAAAAAACCACGCAAGTGGATTTTGGTATCCAGTATAGCCAAGGGCCGATTGACGCTTGGGCCTCAGCTTATGTTGGGCAGGTGCGTGATTACTTGATGTTTGATCATGCTAAGGTTAATTCGCAGGTCGATAATATCGATGCACGCATTATGGGTGGTGAGCTCGGTGCTGCATACAAATTCACATCGAATGTCAAAGGTGATATGAGCCTGGCCTATGCTTATGGCAAGAATAGCTCTGATGGTCGCGCCATGCCGCAAATTCCACCGCTGGAAGCGCGCTTTGGTTTGAGCTATGAGCAAGGGGATTGGAGCAGTGCAGCCTTATGGCGTGTGGTGGCTGCGCAAAACCGTACCCATAAAGATCGTGGTAACGTGATTGGTAAAGACTTTGGGCCAAGCTCAGGCTTTGGTGTGTTCTCGTTGAACAGTGCCTACCGCTTAAGCAAAAACTGGAAAGTCAGTGCAGGTGTGGATAACCTGTTTGATAAAAATTACAGCGAACACTTAAATCTTGCGGGGGTTGATCTTACTGGTATGTCTTCTGATTTTCGTGTTAACGAAGCCGGCCGCACCTGGTGGACACGTGTTGATATGAGTTTCTAAGTGCGCTGCAACTGACCAATGCTCAGCGTTGGTCAGTGCTGCAAGGCAGTCTGTACTAAGGACTGATGCGCACGCAGTGGTATAGGGATGTACGGGCAGCATTGTTTGCGTTCAGTCCAGTTACCTACTGAACTTGCGGCAATAAACAGAAAAGGGCTTGCGTCGACGCTGGACACGTCAGGCTCAAGCCCTTTTTAAATGCTAATGGTTAATGGCTAAAAAGAAGCAACAAAAAAACGGCACAAGCGATTGGCTTGTACCGTCTTTTGTATCGGTAACGCGACGTGTTATGAATTAGCGGGCGCGGTAAGTAATGCGACCTTTGCTCAAATCATAAGGCGTGATTTCAACGCGAACCTTGTCACCGGTTAAAATGCGGATGTAGTTTTTACGCATTTTACCGGAGATATGCGCGGTAACGACGTGCCCATTTTCTAACTCTACACGGAACATAGTGTTAGGCAGGGTGTCGACGACAGTGCCTTCCATTTCGAAGCTGTCTTCTTTCGACATGCAGTATAATCCTCAAAATACAAATAAAAGACCTGATACGCCAAAATGCGATCAGGCAAAATCGGCAAGCATTATGCCGTATTTTGTAAGAAAAGGCCAAATATCCTCTTGCAGTTTATCTTTTTAACTGAAATAACATGACTGCAGCCAGCAACTTAAGCCGGTAATGCCTGCCAATGCTGGTCAATAAAGCCTTCAAGCGGCTGGTATTGAGTTTTATAATTCATTTTTTGGCAGTCTTTGATCCAGTAACCTAGGTACAAATAAGGCAGGTCTAAGCGCTGGCTTTCTTGAATTTGCCATAAAATGGCATAACGCCCGAGGCTGCGGCGCTTATCTTCAGGCTCAAAAAATGTATACATCGCTGATAAACCGCTCGGTAGAACGTCAGTGACTGCTACTGCGAGCAGTTTTTTGTCAGCGCGAAATTCATAAAAACGTACAAACTCTAAATCCGAACTTAAAAAGCTTTTAAACTGCTCAATGGAAGGCGGGTACATATCACCGTCGGCATGGCGCTGTTTGATATAGCGTTGATACAGGGCGTAGCGTTCATTGTTCAGTGTGCTACTGACGGCGTGTACGCTTAGGTCGTGATTGCGGCGTATGATTTTTTGTTGCGCGCTGGTGGCCTGAAATTTTTGCACAGGAATACGCGCTGAAACACAGGCGGTGCAAGGCCCGCAGTGTGGCCGGTATACATGCGCAGCGCTACGGCGAAAGCCTTGTTCAATCAGTTGGCTGTAGAGTTCGGCAGTCAGTGGCTCATTGGGGTCAATAAAAATTGAGTTGGCAGTGCGCTCTGCAAGGTAGCTGCAGGAGTGTTCGTGGTCCAAGTAGAGTTGCAAGCTTTTCATACGACTAAGGTGCTCGTAGTTATTGCAGGTGTAGACCACTGCATGGTGCTGGGTGTGTCGAGATAACGCTGTAAATAGTCAGCAAATTCAGTGCGCGTGATGCTCTCTGCGCCAAAATTGATCAGGTGTTCGGTGGGCATTTGGCAATCAATGAGCACAAAGCCTGCATCAGTCAGGTGCTTGACTAAGGTGGTAAAGCCAACCTTGGAGGCATTGCTCATGCGGCTGAACATTGACTCACCAAAAAACAGCTGACCGAGAGCAATACCATATAAGCCGCCGACTAACTCATCGTCATGCCACACCTCAACCGAGTGGGCGACACCTTGCTGATGCAGGGCAATATAGGCGTTTTGAATGGCGCTGGTGATCCAGGTGCCATGCTGTGCGTCGCGCGGTTGTGCGCAGGCGTGGATCACTTCGCTAAAGTTGCGGTCAAAGGTTACGCTAAACTGATCGCTGCGCAACACTTTACGTAAGCTGCGCGAAATATGCAGCTTGGCGGGTAATAAGACCGTGCGTGGATCAGGTGACCACCAGAGTATCGGTTGGCCTTGCTCATACCAAGGAAAGCAGCCGTGGCGATAGGCAGCAATTAAGCGCTCAGCAGATAAATCTCCGCCGGCGGCTAGTAATCCGTTAGGTTCACGCAACGCTTTAGTCAGAGCTGGAAACTGCAGTGAGGATCGATCAAGCCAAGTCAGCATAAAAAACCTTAACAGAGTGGGTAAAGCAGTATTAAAATAACTGATTGTGTATACAGTGAAATGTACTCAACAGTAATGCTGTAAGATAAGCTATATCAGCAAGAAATTCATGCGCAGATCGCATATGAGTAGGTTGGCATCGGTAAAGATGAAATAGCTAGTCCAAGTCCGTACAATGGCACGTTATCCAATTTTTGTGATTATTTTTTGATGAGCCTTATAACAAGGCCCTGCAGGACCTTTTTTTGAAGAACACAACACACCCGAAAACGGCTGAAAAACTTTCATGGCAAGAGCAAGCGCAGTTACGTCTTAAAGAGGGCGTGCTGATTCTTTTGGCTGTGGTTTGTATTTATTTATGGATGGTGCTTTTAAGCTTTGATATGCATGATCCAAGCTTTTCCAATAGCACGGGGCATATTGATACGGTCAGCAATGCTGGCGGTTATATTGGCGCTTGGATAGCCGATGTGTTGTTCAGTTTGCTGGGCTACTTTGCTTGGCTGTTTCCGCTGGTGCTGATGCTGAAGACTGTTTTAGTGTTTCAAAACCGTTACCAGTCGATGATTGTCAATGGCTGGTTGTTTGCGCTGCGTGCCTTTGGTTTTATTTTATTATTATGCTCGGGATCAGCGCTGGCGCACATCCATTTTCCTGTACCCGAGGTTGCGCCGAAGAACTTTAATATTTTGGGTGCGGTGCTGGGTGATGCTTTAACACGCTCTTTAAATGTAGAAGGCGCGACTTTGTTTTTGCTGGCCTGTTTCTTATTTGGGCTGACTATTTATGCCAATCTGTCGTGGTTTAAAATCATGGAAGCCATTGGTGATCTGACTTTGCGCGTGAGTCAGTGGGTGCAAGCACGCTTGCAAGATACCTTTGGTGAGATTCAAGAGCGTAAGCAAGAAAAGATTCGTTTGCGTGAAGAAGAACTCGACGAGGACGATGATGAGCCTGAGGTTGCGGCCTACACATTCCGTGCAGATAAAAAAGAACCTGTGCTAGCGGGTGAGCCTGCAGTGACTAAAGTCAGTGAGCCGGTGTTAGACGTGGCACCACAAGGGCGTCGTGAGCCGGTGATTACCCCGCTGACTGCGCAAACGATTCCAGAGCCGGCTGCAACCCCAGCGTCTGCCGCTAAAGGCCGGCAGGCAGCCAAGCATATTGATAGTGCAATAGTAGGCACATTACCGCCGTTGGCGTTATTGGATAAAGCCGAGAAGAAAAAGCCCAGTTACTCTGAAGAATCTTTGCAATCCATGTCGCGTTTGCTGGAGATCAAGCTCAAAGAGTTTGGCGTGGAAGTTGAAGTTGAATCAGTGCACCCAGGTCCTGTGGTCACGCGATTTGAGATCCAATTAGCGCCTGGGGTGAAAGTCAGTCGCATCACTAACCTAGCTAAAGACTTGGCGCGCTCGATGGCGATGATCAGTGTGCGGGTAGTGGAAGTGATTCCGGGTAAAACCACGGTCGGCATTGAAGTCCCTAACGAAGATCGGCAGATCGTGCGCTTCTCTGAAGTACTGGATACACCTGAGTTTGAAGAAGCCAAGTCTGCGGTGACTGTCGCTTTGGGACATGATATTGGCGGCCAAGCGGTGATTGCTGATCTGGCGAAAATGCCGCACTTGCTGGTGGCAGGTACTACAGGCTCAGGTAAATCTGTGGGTGTGAATGCGATGATTTTATCGGTGTTGTTTAAATCAACACCCGAAGATGCGCGCCTGATTATGATTGACCCAAAGATGTTGGAGTTATCTATTTATGAAGGTATTCCGCATCTGCTTTGCCCAGTAGTGACTGATATGAAAGAAGCTGCCAACGCATTGCGCTGGTGTGTGGCGGAGATGGAGCGTCGCTATAAGCTGATGTCGATGATGGGCGTACGTAACTTAGCCGGTTATAACCGCAAAGTGAAAGATGCAGAAGAGGCTGGGGCACCTTTAGAAGATCCAACGTTCAAACGTGATGATATGAATGATGAGCCACAGTATTTAAGCAAGCTGCCAACCATTGTGGTGGTGGTGGATGAGTTTGCCGATATGATTATGGTGGTGGGTAAAAAGGTTGAAGAACTGATCGCGCGAATTGCCCAAAAAGCGCGTGCGGCAGGGATTCACTTGATTCTGGCGACGCAGCGTCCGTCCGTGGATGTGATTACCGGTTTGATTAAGGCCAATATTCCCACGCGAATTGCCTTCCAAGTCTCGAGTAAAATTGACTCGCGTACGGTACTCGATCAAGGCGGTGCCGAACAATTGCTTGGCCATGGTGACATGCTGTACCTACCACCGGGCACCAGTTTGCCGATTCGTGTCCACGGTGCTTTTGTGTCGGATGATGAAGTGCATCGCGTGGTGGATGCGTGGAAATTGCGCGGTGAGCCAGACTATATTGAAGAGATTTTAGTGGGTGTGGAAGAAACGGGCAGCGGTTTTGAAGGCGGTGATAGCAGCAGTGAAGATGATCCGCTGTATGACCAAGCCGTACGTTATGTGACCGAGTCACGCAGAGCCTCGATTTCTGCGGTACAGCGTCAGCTTAAAGTCGGTTATAACCGTGCGGCGCGCATGGTTGAGTCAATGGAGATGGCCGGTGTAGTCTCGGCTGCAGCGCATAATGGCTCGCGCGAAGTGTTAGCGCCGCCACCGATCCGTGATTAATAGTGTGTGGTCTGGCTCATGTGTGAGCCAGGACTTTAAATGCTCAACCAAAGAGAGTATCAATGCGCAAATTATATAAAGGTGTATTAGCGGTATTGAGCGGTGTTTTACTCACCAGCGTCACTGTATTGCCCGTACCAAGCGTTTATGCCGCCAGTGCCGAGCAGCAGCAAGCCGCTAATAAGCTCAGTGCTTTGCTCAGTTCAACGCAAACCATTACCGGTAGCTTTTCACAGTTGACCTTGGATTCCAGTGGTACCCAGTTGCAAGAAGCAGCAGGCGAAATGGTGTTGCAGCGTCCCGGCCTATTTCGTTGGCATACCAATCCACCACTCGAGCAGTTGCTGGTCTCCAATGGTAAAAAAGTCTGGTTATATGACCCAGATTTGATGCAAGTCACAGTGCAAAAAATGGATCAACGTTTGACTCACACCCCAGCTTTATTGCTGTCGGGTGATGTGTCACAAATCAGTGAAAACTTCACCATCACCTATAAAGAAGGTGGTCCGGTGATTGATTTTATTCTTACCCCGACCGCCAAAGACACACTATTTGATACCTTGCGCCTGTCCTTTCGTAATGGCGTCATTAACGATATGCAGTTATTGGATGCTGTAGGTCAGCGCACTAATATTTTGTTTATGAATGTTAAGGTTAACGAGCCGGTTGATGCTCAGCAGTTTGTTTTTGATGCGCCTGAGGGCGTTGATGTCATCGAGGACGAGTAACGGTGCAGTTGTTTAGCAGTGAGCCGCTGACGCAGCCGTTAGCTGCACGTTTGCGTGCCGAGACGCTGGATGACTATGTTGGTCAGCAGCATATTTTGGCACCTGGCAAACCACTGCGCGAAGCCTTACAGCAAGGTGCGTTGCACTCAATGATTTTTTGGGGGCCGCCGGGTGTGGGTAAAACCACCTTGGCGCGTTTGCTGGCGCAGGTCAGCGATGCACACTTTATTACCTTGTCGGCAGTGCTCTCCGGAGTGAAAGAAATCCGTGAAGCAGTGCAAGAAGCCAAGCAACAAGCAGGGCAGTACAGCCGTCGCACCATCTTATTTGTTGATGAAGTACACCGTTTCAACAAGGGGCAGCAAGACGCTTTTTTGCCCTATGTGGAAGATGGCACCTTTATCTTTATTGGCGCAACCACTGAAAATCCATCCTTTGAGTTGAATAACGCTTTATTGTCGCGTGCGCGTGTGTATGTACTGCAAGCGCTGGATGCAGCCGCATTGCAATTGCTACTTGAGCGCGCGTTAAGCGATAGCCGTGGCTTGGGTGATTTGCAATTGAGTATCGAACCTGAGGCGCAAGAGTTATTGATTCAGGCGGCCGATGGTGATGGCCGACGTTTACTTAATCTGTTAGAAAACGCCGCTGATTTACTCAATCAGGGCGAGACTATAACAGTGGCGCTGCTGGGTAATATTCTCGGCGATAGCGTGCGCCGCTTTGATAAAGGCGGCGAATCCTTTTACGAGCAGATGTCAGCTTTGCATAAAGCCGTGCGCGGCTCGCATCCGGATGCGGCTTTGTATTGGTTTGCACGGATGCTAGATGGCGGTTGTGATCCTTTATACATCGCACGTCGCGTGGTGCGTATGGCCAGTGAAGATATTGGCAATGCCGACCCACGCGCGCTGACCTTGTGTTTATCGGCTTGGGATGTGCAAGAGCGTTTAGGCAGCCCCGAAGGTGAGTTATCTGTCGCGCAAGCCATTACTTATTTAGCCTGTGCGCCGAAAAGTAATGCCGTCTATAAAGCCTTTAAAGCAGCGCGTCAGGATGCGCAAGAATGTGGATCCTTACAAGTGCCCATACATTTACGTTTAGCACCGACTAAGCTGATGAAGCAGCTGGGCTATGCGCAAGAATACCGTTATGCGCATGACGAGCCGGATGCTTATGCTGCAGGTGAAGATTATTTTCCAGAAGAGTTAGAGCCTCGCCAGTACTACCAGCCACCTGCCCGTGGCTTAGAAATTAAAATTGGCGAGAAACTTCAGCATCTGAAACGTTTAGATCAAGCCAGTCCACAGCAGCGACGGAAACCATAATAATGAATTTTTTAATGGTGGCGCTTGGCGGAGCGCTGGGCAGTGTGTTGCGTTATGCGGTTACTTTGCTGATTGCACAAATTTTGCCGGCCTACCTGTACATTGCCACTCTTTTGGTTAATATCGTGGGCTGTTTTTTAATAGGCTGTGCTTTTGCCTGGTTTGTGTTGCGCCCCGATGTGCCAGATTTGACGCGTTTATTGCTGATGACCGGTTTTTTGGGCGGTTTTACCACCTATTCAACATTTTCACTGGATGCACTGCGCCTGCTCACTGATGGTCAGTCGCTGCAAGCTTTACTCTATATGGGCGTGACCTTGGTCGGTGGTTTATTGGCGACTTGGCTGGGCATGGCACTGATTAAATTTTCTCTGTAAGAACGGATATTTTTTATGCTTGATTCAAAATTGTTACGCAACAATCCACAGGACATCGCTGCGCAGTTGGCACAGCGTGGTTTTGAGCTTGATGTCGCTGCTTTAGAAGCTCTAGAGGCACAACGCAAAGAGGTGCAAACGCGTACCGAGCAGTTGCAGGCGGAGCGTAACAGTCGTTCGAAGTCGATTGGTCAAGCCAAAGGACGCGGTGAAGATATTGCGCCTTTATTAGCCCAAGTGGATCAGCTCGGTGGTGAGTTAGAAGCGGGTAAGCGCGAGTTGGAAGCTATCCAGGCGCAGCTTGATGCCATTGCGCTAAATATCCCGAACCTGCCGCACGCATCAGTGCCGCAGGGTGCCAATGAAGATGAGAACGTGGAAGTGCGCAGTTGGGGTACGCCACGCAGCTTTGATTTCCCAGTTCAGGACCATGTGCTGTTGGGTGAAAATATTCAGGGCTTGGATTTTGAAGCAGCAGCCAAGTTATCCGGTGCACGCTTTGCGGTGATGCGCGGTGGTATTGCCCGTCTACACCGTGCGTTGGCGCAGTTTATGTTGGATCTGCATACTTCTGAGCATGGCTATCAAGAAATGTACACGCCGTATTTGGTGCAGGCTTCAGCATTGCAGGGCACCGGTCAGTTGCCTAAGTTCTCGGAAGATTTATTCCGTATTGAACGTGAAGATCAGGCGCCGTTGTATTTGATCCCAACGGCTGAAGTGTCACTGACCAATACCGTCGCAGGTGAGATTTTGGATGTGGCGCATTTGCCGATCAAAATGGTGGCGCACAGCCCATGTTTCCGTAGTGAAGCCGGTGCTTCGGGCCGTGATACACGCGGTATGATTCGTCAGCATCAGTTTGATAAAGTTGAGTTGGTACAGATTGTTGATCCAGCCACTTCGTATCAAGCGCTAGAAGAGTTGACCGGCCATGCCGAGAAAATTTTGCAAGCCTTGGAGCTGCCTTACCGTGTGATGGCCCTCTGTACGGGTGATATGGGCTTTGGCGCAAGCAAAACTTACGACCTTGAAGTCTGGGTGCCGAGCCAAGATAAGTACCGCGAGATTTCTTCGTGCTCTAACTGCACTGATTTCCAAGCGCGTCGTATGCAAACGCGTTTCCGCAATCCTGAAAGCGGTAAAATTGAGTTGGTGCATACGCTCAATGGTTCAGGTTTAGCGGTGGGTCGTACTCTGGTTGCGGTGCTTGAGAATAATCAGCAGGCCGATGGCAGCATTACTGTGCCAGCAGTATTGCGTCCTTATATGGGTGGTCTTGAGGTGATTCGTTAAGTGATTGTGCGCAGTCACTGACGCTATGCAGTACTGGTTTTTGACAGCGGCTTAATTTCGGTTAAGTCGCTGTTTTGCATTTAGAGCGTGTCGTTTTAGTTCAATGGGCATTTTGCATTAGCGCTGTGTAGCGCTGGTCAGTTGTTTTTCCACTATGGATCAGGGGTCTGATGATGGATTGTTTGCCGTTATTTCATAAGCTGCGCGGGCGTGATGTGCTGCTGGTCGGTGGCGGCGAGATGGCGCTGCGCAAAGCGCGAGTGATTTTGGCTGCGGGTGCGGTCATACGGGTGATTGCTCCAGTGATCAGTGCTGAGCTACAAAAACTCGTGACTGCGCAAGGCGGACAGTGTCTGTTGCGTGCTTATCAAGACAGCGATTTAGCTGGTTGTTGCTTGGTGTTAGCCACGACTGATCAACCTGAAGTCAATGCCGCGATTGCCCATCAAGCGCAGGCGATGGGTGTTCCTGTGTATGCAGTGGGTGCGCCGGAGTTATCCACGGTGATGTTTCCGGCGATTGTCGATCGTTCGCCTTTGATTATTGCATTATCGACTGCTGGGCATGCGCCTGTCTTAGCGCGTTTAGTCCGAGCAAAAATTGAAACGCTTTTGCCTGCCAGTTATGGGCGTTTAGCTGGATTGGCCGCGCGCTTTCGTGATCAGGTGCGGGCGCTGTTGCCTCAGGTGCAGCCACGGCGGGCGTTTTGGGAGGATGTGTTTCAGGGTCAGGTTGCTGAGCATGTGTTTGCTGGTCGTGAGCAACAGGCCGAGCAGATGCTGCTGGAGAAGATTCAAGGTGCCGATGCGCAAGTACGTGGTGAGGTGTATTTAGTTGGTGCAGGTCCAGGAGATCCGGATTTACTCACCTTTAAAGCGCTACGTTTAATGCAACAGGCGGATGTGGTGTTGTATGACCGTTTGGTGGCCCCAGCGATTCTTGATTTATGCCGTCGTGATGCAGATCGGATGTATGTGGGCAAGCAGATGTCGAACCATAGTGTGCCGCAGGATCAGATCAACCAAAAATTAGTGGAGTTGGCGCGGCAGGGCAAGCGCGTGGTGCGCCTCAAGGGTGGTGATCCGTTTATTTTTGGGCGTGGTGGCGAGGAGATTGCTGAGTTGGCGGCGCAGCAGATTCCTTTTCAGGTGGTGCCTGGGATTACCGCGGCGTCGGGGTGTTCGGCCTATGCGGGGATTCCATTAACCCATCGCGATTATGCGCAGTCGGTGCGTTTTGTCACTGGGCATGCGGTTGATGGTGTGTTGGATTTACCTTGGGCTGAACTGGCAGCGCCGATGCAGACGGTAGTGTTTTATATGGGCTTGGGTTGTTTGCCGGTGATTTGTGCGCAATTGATTGCGCAGGGGCGCGCGGCGACTACGCCGATTGCTGTGATTGAGAAGGGTACGACGCCGCAACAAAGGGTGTTTGTCGGGACTTTGGCGACTATGGTTGCGCAGTTAAGTGTGGAGGGGGTGCAGAGTCCGAGTTTGATTATAGTGGGGGAGGTAGTGGCGTTGCGGGATAGTTTGCAGTGGTTTGAGTCGTAACAGCAACAGCAACAGCAGAAGCTAGAGTCTTGCGCGTGTCGTACTGCGCTAGTGCTGTTCTTCCCTCCATGGGGCAATCCTGCCCCAAGTCGGGCGCTGCGCCATCCATGGCTTCGCTTGTCACAGCACTAGCGCAGTACTCGTTGAAGATTTGCGCTGTGTGCTAGCTTGTGGCGTGACGCTAGAGGTAACAGCAACAGCAACACTAACCGCAACTGCAGTAAAATTTTTGTGCATGTGGGCGGGTTTTGGCGTGTGCTTTGATTAAGCTGCGCGGGTGAAAACCGTAGATATATTTGCTGAGTACTTTGGGGTGGGTGTGACGAGCGTAGCCATGGATGGCGTAGCGCCGGAGTTGAACCCTGGATGGGTTCATCGACGGACTAACACCCTCCCCAAAGTACGCCATGCCACAGAACCTGCTTTTAAAAGTCCCCAGCCACTCAGTTCACCCTTAGAAAGCCCATAAAAATGACGTAAAAGAGTGGGTTGCTGGATAAAGTTGCGTTTTACTCTGCGCTTTTAGGTCATCTAGGTTTAAACTGCTACACAACATCACGCTGGCGCAGCTTAATCGTGCTGTACGCGTTACTATAGCGTGTGTTTTTAGCAGTACATTTTTCAATTGTCTTTTATATAACAGGATTTTTATCCAGGAGAGCAGGCATGTCCATTCAAGAGGCGCAGGTCAGTCGCGCTGATTTTGATCAAGTTATGGTGCCCAACTATGCACCAGCTGGCTTTGTTCCAGTACGCGGCTTAGGTTCGCGATTATGGGATCAAAGTGGACGCGAGCTGATTGATCTGTCCGGTGGTATTGCGGTCAACAGTTTAGGTCATTGCCATCCTGCGCTGGTTGCAGCCTTGACGACACAAGCCAATAAACTCTGGCACGTATCCAATGTTTTCACCAATGAGCCGGCTTTGCGTTTAGCGCGTAAGCTGACCGATGCTACTTTTGCGGATCGCGTGTTTTTCAGTAACTCCGGTGCTGAAGCGAACGAAGCGGCGTTAAAACTAGCGCGTCGTGTAGCGCATGATCGTTTTGGTGATGACAAATACGAGATTATCTCTGCACTCAATAGCTTCCATGGCCGGACCGTGTTTACCGTTAACGTCGGTGGTCAGCCCAAATATTCCGAAGGTTTTGGTCCACGTCCAACGGGCATCAGCCACGTCAAGTTTAACGACTTGGCAGCCATTGAAGCGATGATGTCTGAGCGTACCTGTGCGGTGATCTTAGAGCCGATTCAAGGTGAAAGTGGTGTGTTACCAGCGGAGCAAGCCTACCTGGAAGGCGTGCGCGCACTCTGTACCAAGTACAATGCGCTGCTTATCTTTGACGAAGTGCAATCGGGTATGGGTCGTAGCGGCAAGCTGTTTGCGCACCAAGTCTATGGGGTGATTCCAGATGTGCTGACCACAGCAAAAAGCTTAGGTGGTGGTTTCCCTATCTCAGCCATGCTCACTACAGAAGAATATGCCAAGCATTTAGCCGTCGGCACCCACGGTACGACCTTTGGTGGTAACCCGCTGGCGTGTGCAGTCGGCGAGGCGGTACTAGATATTATTAATACCCCAGAAGTGTTAGCCGGTGTGGTTGAGAAGGGCGAATACTTACGCCAGCGTTTGCGCGAGTTGGGTGCGCCCTATAACTTGTTTGAACAAGTGCGTGGTAAAGGCTTACTCGTCGGTGCGGTGATGAGCCCAGCCTACAAGGACCAAGCCGGTGCCTTGATGGCCGCCGCTGAGCGCGAAGGCTTATTAGTACTGGTCGCAGGTCCGAATGTGATTCGTTTAGCGCCAAGCCTAGTGATTGAGAAAGCAGATTTAGATGAAGGTCTGGCACGTTTTGAGCGTGCCATTGCCAGCTTTGTAGCGCAACACGCACCAGCATAAGTACAGGTTTTTTAGCGCGCAATTGCTTGAGTAGTTGCGCGCCTTTTTTATTTTAAATTTAGGTAAATATCATGGATAACGAATTACAGTTATTGTTAGAAAACGAAGATGGCACACAAACTCCAGCATCTTGCACACGCTTTGCCGTAATTTGGCAGGGTAAAGAGATTTGGGTGCAGACTGCTGGTAATGGCCAGTTGTTAATCGGTGTTGACGTTGAAGAGGGTGATGCTGAGTACGCCAACTTATTGTTGCGTCCGTTAGCCACTAACTTGGTCAGCTTGCAGCTGGAAATGGAGCCGGCTGATCCTGCTGATATGCTCGAAGAAGACCACCATGTGCACACCGACGAGTGCAATCACTAAATAGCAGCTTGGGCGCTGTACAGTGCAGCGCTGCAAGAATGCTCTAGCAGCGATATAATGCGTGTTTTAAGTCGGTGGCCGCAGGGCATCACGCACGTCTTACCGTTATCTAATTGTGGAAGAATTTATGAAAAGCGCAGAAATCCGCGAAGCCTTTTTTCGTTTTTTTGAAGAAAAGGGTCACACCCGCGTAGCCTCCAGCTCATTGATCCCAGCCAATGACCCCACGCTATTGTTTACCAATGCGGGTATGAATCAGTTCAAGGACTGCTTCTTGGGTTTAGAAAAACGCGCCTACACCCGTGCGGTCAGTAGCCAAAAGTGTGTGCGTGCCGGTGGTAAGCACAACGACTTAGAAAACGTTGGTTACACTGCACGTCACCATACCTTCTTTGAAATGCTGGGTAACTTCAGCTTCGGTGATTACTTTAAACGTGATGCGATTCATTATGCTTGGGAGTTTTTAACCTCCGGCAAATGGCTGAATCTGCCTAAAGATAAGCTTTGGGTGACTGTCTATGCCACTGACGATGAAGCCTACGATATCTGGGCGAAAGAAGTGGGCGTACCGGCTGAGCGCATTATTCGCATTGGCGATAACGGCGGCGCACCCTATGCTTCAGATAACTTCTGGGCGATGGGTGATACCGGTCCATGCGGCCCCTGTTCCGAGATTTTCTTTGACCACGGTGAGCACATCTGGGGCGGCCCTCCAGGTTCGCCTGACGAAGATGGCGACCGTTATATCGAAATCTGGAACAACGTCTTTATGCAGTTTAACCGCACGGCCGATGGCGTGATGCATCCGTTGCCTGCACCGAGTGTGGATACCGGTATGGGTCTTGAGCGTATCAGTGCCGTGTTGCAGCATGTTAACTCCAACTATGACATTGACTTGTTCCAGCACTTATTAGCCGGCGTGGCTGCGGCTGTGGGTACTGAGAACAATGACAACCCTTCACTGAAAGTGATTGCTGACCATATTCGCTCCTGCAGTTTCTTAATTGCCGATGGTGTAGTGCCGTCTAATGATGGTCGTGGTTATGTGCTGCGCCGCATTATTCGTCGCGCCTGCCGTCATGGTCATAAGCTTGGCGCGACTGACAGCTTCTTCTACAAGATTGTTGCTCCTTTAGTGGCTGAGATGGGCGAAGCCTTCCCTGAGTTGAAGCAGCAACAAGCACAGATTGAGCGTATCTTGAAAACCGAAGAAGAGCAGTTTGCTAAGACCCTTGAGCAGGGTTTACGCATTCTGGAGCAGGATTTAGCCCACTTAGAAGGCTCAGTGATTCCAGGCTCAGTGGTATTTAAACTGTACGACACTTACGGTTTCCCGATGGATCTCACTGCCGATATCGCCCGCGAGCGCGAATTGACTGTGGACGAAGAAGGCTTTGAGCGTGAAATGCAGGCGCAGCGTGAGCGTGCCCGTTCCGCCAGTTCCTTCGGTATTGACTACAACGCCTTAGTGAAAATCGATAGCGACACTGAGTTTTTGGGTTACCAAACTCAGCAGGCTGATGCCAAAGTACTGATGATCCTTAAAGACGGCGCCAGTGTTGAGTCAGCTTTAGAAGGCGATAAAGCGGTTATCGTATTGGATCGCACACCTTTTTATGCAGAGTCCGGCGGACAGGTGGGTGACAGCGGTTACTTAGCCGCAGAGCATGTGCGTATTGATATCAGCGACACCACTAAAAGCGGCAATGCCTTCTTACATCACGGTGTGATTACCCAAGGCAGCTTGCAGGTGGGCGCTACAGTTAATGCACAAGTGAATGCAGATATGTTGCATGCCACCGCGTTAAACCACTCAGCCACGCATATTTTACATGCCGCATTGCGCGATATTCTTGGTGAGCATGTGCAGCAAAAAGGCTCATTGGTTGATAGTCAGCGTTTGCGTTTTGACTTCAGCCACTTTGAAGCGGTGACGCCTGCGCAAATTAAAGCCTTGGAAGAGCGCGTCAACCAAGAGATCCGTAATAACACTGCCGTGTGCACTGAAGTGACGGATATTGAAACCGCTAAAGAAAAAGGCGCGATGGCGCTGTTTGGCGAAAAATACGGTGACCAAGTGCGTGTGTTAAGTATGGCCGATGGTTTCTCAGTCGAGCTGTGTGGTGGTATTCACGCAGAACGCACGGGTGATATTGGTTTATTTAAAATCATCAGCGAAGGTGGTGTGGCTGCTGGTGTGCGTCGTATCGAAGCCCTGACTGGAGCTGCGGCTTGGAACTGGTTGACTGGTGCTGAAGAGCAGCTTAAACAAGCGATGGGTTTAGTGAAAGGTACGCGTGACAACGTGCTGGATAAACTCCAAGCCTTGCTGGATCAGCAGCGCAGCTTAGAGAAAGAAGTTGAGCAGCTTAAAGCCAAAGCCGCTAGCGCTGCCGGGAGCGATTTAGCTTCAGCAGCAGTTGAGGTTAATGGCGTTAAAGTTCTGGCTGCGCGTCTCGATGGCGTTGAAGGCAAAGACTTGCTGGTGTTAATGGATCAGTTGAAAAACAAACTGGGCAGCGCGGTGATTTTGCTGGGCGGCGTTCACAGTGAGCGTGTTGTGCTGGTGGCGGGTGTGACTAAAGACCTGACTGGGCAATTTAAAGCCGGTGATTTAATGAAGCAGGCGACAGCGGTCGTCGGCGGAAAGGGCGGCGGTCGTCCAGATATGGCGCAGGGCAGTGGCGTTGACTTAGCTCAGATTGATGCAGCGTTAGCTGTGACGGCTGAGTACGTTGCCAGCAAAAGCTAAGGCGCAGTTGGATTGATGGGTACTGCGCTCCTTAATAAAAGTGCGCAGTGCCAGATTGTTAAATGTTAACGATGATAAGGCGGCAGTAAAATGGCGTTAATCGTACAAAAATTTGGTGGTACTTCAGTCGGCTCGCCGGAGCGAATTGCTCAAGTGGCCGAGAAAGTAGCGAAGTTTCGCGCAGCCGGTGATGACATTGTCGTTGTGGTGTCCGCGATGAGCGGTGAAACCAACCGTTTGTTAGCTTTAGCAAAGCAGATTGCCGATAAGCCATCTTTACGTGAAATGGATGTGATGATTGCCACCGGTGAGCAGGTGACCATTGCTTTGCTAGCCATAGCGCTGAATAAGATTGGCGTGCCAGCTGTGTCCTTTACCGGTGCGCAAGTACCGATTATTACAGACAGTGAGCATGGTAAAGCCCGCATTCTCAGCATTGATGAAGCCAAAGTCAGTGAGCAACTTAAAGCCGGTAAGGTGGTAGTGGTTGCAGGTTTTCAGGGTGTGGATGAGCAGGGCAGTATCACTACGCTCGGTCGCGGTGGTTCAGATACCACGGCAGTTGCTTTAGCAGCCAAGCTTAAAGCTGACGAGTGCCATATTTATACCGATGTGGATGGTGTGTACACGACAGATCCACGTGTGGTACCGAAAGCGCAACGTTTAGATCGCATCACCTTTGAAGAAATGCTGGAGATGGCCAGTCTTGGCTCAAAAATTCTGCAGTTACGTTCTGTGGAGTTTGCTGGCAAATACAATGTACCGCTACGCGTCTTGCATAGCTTTGAAGAGGGCCCTGGCACTCTAATTACCACTGATGATCATGAGGACACCATGGAGCAGCCGATTATTTCTGGTATTGCGTTTAATCGCGATGAAGCCAAACTGACGATTCGTGGCGTGCCTGATACGCCAGGTGTGGCATTTAAAATTCTAGGACCTATCAGCGCAGCCAATATTGATATTGATATGATTGTGCAAAACGTGTCGCAAGATAACACCACTGATTTTACTTTTACTGTTAATAACTCTGACTATGACAAGGCCATTGAGGTGTTGAGAGCCACAGCCAACGAGATTGGTGCGGCGCAAGTCAGTGGAACTACTAGCATCGCTAAGGTGTCAATTGTTGGAGTCGGCATGCGTTCACACCCCGGTGTGGCCAGCAGTATGTTTGAGGCCTTAGCCAAAGAAAATATTAATATTCAAATGATTTCCACTTCAGAAATACGTGTTTCGGTGGTGATTGATGAAAAGTATGTTGAGCTCGCGGTGCGTGCTTTGCATACCGCATTTGGCTTAGATGCGCCAGATGCTTAAAACGGCTTAAGAGCAACCCAGTTCGGCTGGGTTGCTAGGCTTTATTATCGCGATATAAAAAACTAATTATTGCGATTAATAAAAATGCGGCACCTATTATGTGCAATAACATGTGATGTGTGTACGCTATCTACGACTTACAGATGCAGACTGTAAACCTAAATTGTTTTAATAAGGAGATTGATAATGTTAATACTAACGCGTCGTGTTGGTGAAACACTGATGGTTGGTGATGAAGTCACTGTTACTGTGTTGGGTGTTAAAGGAAATCAGGTTCGCATTGGTGTAAACGCACCAAAAGAGATCGCTGTGCACCGTGAAGAGATCTACCAGCGCATCCAAAAAGAGAAAGAAGATCAGCAAGAAGAGCAAGAAAACACAAATATTTGATAATTTTGCATTTATGCTTTGCATTTTCTAAATATGTGGGTAATATACGCCCCGTGTTACGGAGAATTGGCCGAGTGGCTGAAGGCGCTCCCCTGCTAAGGGAGTAC
>DATERP010000194.1:0-4996 GCA_035271385.1 Thiopseudomonas sp.
TACCTATTCTGTACTTAGCGCAAGCAACAGACCGCGTCGCTCCCACAGGTGCATTAATCCAAGGGCGTGATGTGGCGTTGATTTCCGGCGCAGAGCTTAATAACAGCGGCATGTTACGGGCCAGCAATAATCTCTCTGTTAACGCTGAAAACATCACCAATAGCGGCTTGATGCAGGCCGATGAGCGTGTGCAGTTATTGGCGCAAGACAGCATTCATAATCAACACGGTGGTTTAATTAAGGGGCGAGATGTCAGCTTGTTGGCAGTGAGCGGCGATATTCTTAATGAACGCACCATTACTCAAGAGACCCATAGTGGCCAAGGCTTTAGCCAAACCACTAGCGTTGTTGATCAGGCGGCGGGCATTGAAGCCGCCCATGATCTGTCATTGATGGCAGGTCGCGACATTATTAATCAGGGTGCCAATCTCAAAGCCGGTGCAGCAATGGATCTGAATGCAGGCCGTAATGTGCTGCTGGTGTCTGCTGAAGAAAATAACGGGCAGATGCGTCAGGATAAACGCCACTTCTGGAGTAACAGCAGCACAACCCAGCATGCCGGTGAAATCCAAGCAGGCACGCAGTTAAATGTGAGCGCAGAGCAAGATATCGCTGTCGTGGCCAGCCGTTTGAAAGCAGGCGGCGATATGAGCCTGCAGGCAGATGGTGATCTGTTGATCAGTTCTGCTGCCAATACGCAAAGCAGTGAATACCGCTATCGGCGTAGTGGCAAGAAAGTCAATCAAGAGAACATCCAGGTCCGCCAGCAAGCCTCGGTGCTTGAGGCGGGTGGTAATATTGCACTGAGTGCTGATAACAATCTCAACATCATCGCCAGTAAAGTAAAAGCTGCCAATGATGTTGGTTTAAAAGCAGGTCAGGATGTTCATATTCTGTCTGCTGTAGATGAAAATGCTTCGTTCTACTCCAAAAAAAGTAAGGGCTCTTTTGGGCGTAGCAAAAGTAAGCAGCAAGAAAGCTATGACAGTACTAATGTGGCTTCAGTTATTGATGCAGGCAACAACCTCTCCATCAATACGCGTATTACTGACGCTGGTAGGTTGAGCTTGGAAGGTGGACGAAATGTCACTGTT
Organism: Thiopseudomonas sp.; assembly: GCA_035271385.1. Lineage (GTDB taxonomy): Bacteria > Pseudomonadota > Gammaproteobacteria > Pseudomonadales > Pseudomonadaceae > Denitrificimonas. The sequence continues at coordinate 1,095 of DATERP010000194.1, forward strand.
ATCGGGAGCCAATTGAATGCAGGCCATGATTTACTGATTGGCACAACTAAAGATATTGCTGTGTTATCAAGCATTGAAGAACATGGCAGCTACAGCAAAAAAACTAAATCTGGCTTTTTAGGCTTAAATAAAGCTGGAAAAAGCCAACTAAAAACCACAGTAACACAGGTGGGCAGCGAATTAACTGCAGTCAATGATGTCGTTCTGGTGGCAGGTAATGATTTAGGTGTGCGTGCTAGTACCGTTGATGCGGGTAATGATGTTGAACTGAGAGCAGGTTTGCTTGAGTCAACAGGCGATATCAATTTGTTATCAGCCAATAATAAAGCCTATAGCCTGTCTGAGCGTTACCGTAAAAAAACAGGACTTTCGGCATCAGGTGGAATGGTGTCGGTTTCTTCTGCCAAAAAAGCTGGGCAGGCCGCGCAAAGTAGCACTAGCGTTGGTAGCCAAGTTATAGCTGAGGGTGATGGCAGTTTACAGGCCGAGCGTGATATCAATATTGTTGGTAGTGGCGTGAGCACTGGTCGCCATCTACTACTTGATGCAGGACGTGATGTACAGGTAATTGCAGCGGATAATAAAAATGCTACGAGCACTTGGCAGCGTGAGCGTCGTGCTGGTGTTGCAGTCAGTAGTGATCGCAATGGAGTGACTGCTTTTGCAGGCAATGATACTAAAATTGATAAACACTGGGACACTCAGAGTACTGCGGCTGCTAGCCTGCTAGAGGCCGGCGAGGATTTAGATATTAAGGTGGGACGGGATGTTCGTCAGTTGGGTTCTGACTTAGCCGCAGGTCGTGATATTAACCTGATAGCAGGACAAAATATTATATTGGATGCAGCCAGCGAGCAGCGTCGCCAGCAGCAGGAAAATATACACCAGCGCACAGGCCTAACTGTAAGTGTTAACCATAATTTTGGTGACACCATGGATGCTATTAAAGGTGCGGGGCGTGGCGATAATGCGTTGAGTCAGGTGTCTAGTGTTTTAAAAGCATCGGATTCAATAACACAGTTTGTTGCTGGCCCAACAACATCTGAGCATTTGGGCACAACTCAGCAACAAACTACAACAGTTGAAGATACACAAAGTTATCGTGAGTCTACTTTAAGCGCAGGACGTGATATCAACCTGTTTGCAGGGCAAGATGTTGAGGCGCGCGGTACTCGAGTCCACAGTCAGCGTGATATCAACATCGCAGGTCAAAATGTCACCTTAGGTGTTGCTCGCGGCTACTATGCCCAAAATGCAGAGCATACGCTGAGCCAAAGCGGTATCAACGGCAGCAGCACTGCGAATAGCGCGCGTGTAGGCATTGGTAGCAGTCATAGTAAGCAAACAGAGACAGGCCGCCAAGACATGTCATTGCCAGCTCAACTGCAAGCAGGCCGGGATGTTAATTTAAAAGCAGCTCAAGACCTAACCTTAATTGGTACACAGGTGCAAGCGCAGCGGGATATTCAGCTGAGTGCAGGTCAAGACTTGCGTATTCATGCAGCACAAAATGATTCCAGTTACGCAACTCGCCGTAAGAGCGGTGGTGGTGAAGTGGGTTTGGCAGTCGGTGGGCAGAACCTTCTTTCTGTGTATGCCAGTGCTGACGCGGGCAAAGGCAAGCTTGATCGTGAAAGTGCCCAGCAGCAAGAAGCGTATCTCTATGCCGGCAATCACCTAAACTTCAGTAGTGGTCGCGACACGAAAATTGCTGGAGCACAGTTAGAAGGTGAAAAAGTTACCGGGCGTGTAGGCCATGATTTATTAGTGGTTTCAGTTGCGGATACAGGCAAGGTTAGCGGTAAAGAGCTTGATGCCAGCCTAACCGCAAGTGTTGGTTTATCAGGCGGTGCGAGTCTTAGTGGCTCAGTAGGCGTAGGTAAAACCACAGGCTCTACTGACTGGGTAGAAAATCAAACCCGTATTACAGCACGTGATGCGTTGGATATCCGCACCGAAAACCATACCCAGCTTGATGGTGCCTTGATTGCTTCGAACAGTGGCAACTTAAAAATGAACACTAATACGCTTGGCTTTAGTGACTTTAAGGGACATGACAAAGAGCACTCTTGGTATATGAATGTTGGCGCTACTTATTCTTTTGGTGGCGACGGAGGCAATGCAGATAGCGATTCCAAAGGCGGCAATGCTGCTAAGACAGGCGTGGTTGATCGCAATCAAGCTAACAAGGATGGTTCCAACCAGTGGAATATCAGTGGCTATAACAGAGAAAAAGACCGTCAGCAAATCGTCCGCGCCACCATAGGTGAAGGCGAAATTATTGTGCGCAGTGATGCTGAAACAGGGGTGGACTCCTTACGCGGCTTAAACCGCGATACCAGCAAAGCTTATGAAATCACCAAAGATAATCAAGAAACCACTGAGCTGTATGTGAGTAGTTCGTCATTTGCGCCAGTGAAAGAGCCAAAACTGACCGTTGAGCAGTGGAAGCAAGGAATTCAGGATTATGGTCTTAATTCCGCCAAAGCTTTTTTACAGCTGGGCTTGCTTAAGGACAGAGCTGCAACTGAGGCTGAAAATAACAATTTAGTTGCAGCGTTAACTTGGGCGCCAAGCTTATTAGTCAACGCCATGGATTCTTTGAATAAACCTACTGCTGGTGTTTTTCCAGGAGTTGAAAATCATGGCGGTCTTGCTACCCAGGTGCCCGCTTTAGCAGTGGGTGACCTTATGATTTATCGAGCTAAAGGAAAACTTAAGCTGGATGAGAAGACGGGTCAGCTTGTTATAGAGAAAGGTAAGCCGGTTTTGGATGGTGCTCCTTCATTTACAACTTTTGATGATTTTGTAGAAGGAGAGAGTGTACATATTGCGACTAACGGCATTATGAATAGTCAGCTTGAGGCTATGACCAACGCTTTAATGCAGGGTGGCATGGAAGATGGGCAGAGTTTTGTATTAGCTTACAACCCGACGCATGGTTTGATTGGCGATCTTCTTGAGTCGGCAGTTGATAGTCTTTTTAAAGGCAGTGTTAAGTCAGGTACTGCTAGAAATTTAGACGGTTTTTATCAGCAAGCCAGTCAAGCGCCAATAAAAGAATTACATATATACGGGCATAGTCAGGGAGGATTACTGACTTGGGTTGCCGTTAAAGGGCAAGACTTTTCGAGTATTGAGATGGTTACTGTTCAGCTGTCAGGTGCGCCAGTTGATGCGGTTAAGTTTCATGATGATGTAAGGGAGACAAGTGATGAGAAAAACGTGAATAGTTTTTTCCAAGTGAATCGCTCGGATGAGAAAACTATATTTGGGTTGCCTAAAACAGATACTGTGACAGATTTGCCAGGATTAGGGGGAAATGCTAGGTATTCAGATAGTCAAGCGAAGCTACTGCTCGGAGCTATCTTCTCTGCAGCCAGCCTTTTTGATACTGAAAAAAGTGCACACAGCAATTACAGTTGCGCGAGCTGTGGTGTTATTGGGTTAACTGAAACGGCTCGCAAGGTTCGAAGTGTTGTTATCAACCCAACGCTTATTGATGAAAAGGGTAAAACACGGAGACTAATTAAATGATACGAGCGCTTACCTTATTTGCGACTGTATGCTTGCTATCTGCTTGTGGTAGTTATCAAGTGAAACATGGAGTTGTATCAAAGCTTGGTTCTGTTACTTATCCGTTATGTGAACGTGCTCAGAACCGCATAACTGATTTAAATCGTGCGACTTTTGATATGCCGGATTTTGTTAAGTCTGCACCTTGTCGTAATTGGCCTGATTACCAAACTAATACGAATCGGAATTTTATTTATATCGAATTTCCTTCCAGTATTAACATGGGAGATAAGGTCTTAGTTGGTGGAACGTTAGGGTTAACTGTGAGGGGTAAGGACTCTAGGAAATGGCTCTACTACTCCAATCCTGAACGCATGCTCGAAGAC
>DATERP010000195.1:0-8801 GCA_035271385.1 Thiopseudomonas sp.
GTCACCTAAATCGTATTGTTTAACATCCCAATTATGGGTCAACTCAATCACACTGTTGCTGGCCTCATCACCGTAACCGACAAAAGCCAAAGTGAATTGACCTTCTGGATAATCACGACGACGCAACAGTTGCATGCCCAATACTTCAGTATAAAAAGCAATCGAAGCATCCAGATCGCCCACACGTAGCATCGTATGTAAAAGTCTCATCAAATGACCCTCGCAAATATTATACAAATAGCCTATACAGCCGTAACCACAAGTTCGGCGCTGCATAGTACTCTGATTATTAATTTTTAGCTCAGCCATTAAAAAATACCCAATGAGCAAGCTAACAGCGCGCTCAATGAGTATTTTGGCTGATTTGATGGGGTTCAGGCAGTGGTGCAATAAAAAGCGCTAAAGTGACCTCTAAGCTTTACTGCGTGTTTTGCTCACCACCCTCACCTGCAGTCTGCTGAAGCCTATCAGGGACTCTAAGACTGCTATCTGGCTTATCTTTGCTGAGTAGCTCTAAGCATCCAAGCGGTTTTTTCATGAATACGCATACGGTCAGAAACCAGTGATGCCGTGGATTCATCATCCGCATCTTGTGCTGTTTTCAACACCTCGCGCGCAGTCTTAATCACTTGCTCGTGACCTCTAGTTAAAAACTTAACCATCTCACCAGAGGTTGGCACACCGTCCACTTCTTCAATGGAGCTGAGCTTAGCAAATTCTTTATAAGTACCTGGAGCCGGTACATCAAGGGTGCGAATACGCTCGGCAATATCATCAACGGCGACCGCTAACTCAGTGTAATGCTCTTCAAACATTAAGTGCAGTTCGCGAAATTGCAACCCAGTGACATTCCAATGGAAATTATGCGTTTGTAAATATAGCGTATAAGAATCAGCTAAAAGTCGTTTGAGGCCATCCGCAATCTGTGTTCTGTTTTCTTTATTGATGCCAATATCTATATCAGTCATTGTATTTCCTCTGGTGTAGACTTGTGATAAATCTTCGCAGGATCAAATCAGCCACCGCGTGCTCGTATTGAACAAGGGCTAACTGATAATCACTATAACGACTTGTGCATATTCTTGCCACAACAAGTCCCGCACAACGGCAAAGTGTTTACACGACCCACAAAAAAAGCCACCGCTGAGGGTGGCTTTTATCTAGAAGGCTAAAGCACTCCAGTTTTACAGCAAGCTACGACCTTTAGACGCAGCAATACGCAAACGCAAAGCATTGAGCTTAATAAAGCCCGCCGCATCCGCTTGATCGTAGGCGCCAGCATCATCTTCAAAGGTTGCAATGGCTGCATCAAACAATGAATCGTCAGATTTGCGACCAATCAAAGTGATGTTGCCTTTGTACAGCTTCAAGCGCACTACGCCATTAACGTTGGCTTGTGATGCATCAATCATTGTTTGCATCATCGCGCGCTCAGGGCTCCACCAGTAGCCGTTGTAAATCAGCTCGGCGTACTTAGGCATCATGCTGTCTTTAAGGTGCGCCACTTCACGATCTAAAGTGATGGACTCAATGGCACGGTGGGCTTTGAGCATAATGGTGCCGCCTGGGGTTTCGTAGCAACCGCGAGCTTTCATACCCACATAACGGTTTTCTACAATATCCACACGGCCAATACCGTGAATACCACCAATACGGTTCAGCTCAGCCAACACGGTCGCTGGAGACATATCGACGCCATCAATCGCGGTGATATCACCTTTACGGTAAGTCAGTTCAATGTACTGCGCTTGATCCGGTGCGTTTTCTGGAGAGTTAGTCCAGCGCCACATATCTTCTTCATGCTCGGTCCAAGTATCTTCTAATACGCCGCCTTCATAAGAGATATGCAACAAGTTAGCATCCATGGAGTACGGTGATTTTTTCTTACCGTGACGCTCAATCTGGATGTTGTGCTTCTCTGCGTAATCCATCAGCTTTTCGCGAGACAATAAGTCCCACTCACGCCAAGGCGCAATCACTTTAACGCCAGGTTTGAGTGCATAAGCACCCAACTCAAAACGCACTTGGTCATTACCTTTACCGGTTGCACCGTGCGAAATCGCATCAGCGCCGGTTTCATTGGCAATTTCAATCAAACGCTTAGCGATTAACGGACGTGCGATTGATGTACCTAAGAGGTACTCGCCTTCATAAATAGTGTTCGCGCGGAACATTGGGAAGACAAAGTCACGAACAAACTCTTCGCGTAGATCGTCAATGTAGATTTCTTTAACACCTAGGGCTTGTGCTTTTGCACGTGCAGGTTCTACTTCTTCGCCTTGACCTAAGTCGGCAGTAAAAGTAACAACTTCACAGTTGTATGTATCTTGCAGCCACTTAAGAATGACCGAAGTGTCCAAGCCACCGGAATAGGCGAGAACCACCTTCTTGACGTCTGACATGCCTTCAACTCCACGAGAATTATGCGATAAAGCGTCTATTCTACTGCTCATAGCCACTAATTTATAGTGCCAAGGTGCTTTGCAAGAGAATATTCACCGAAGAAATACTGCTAAAGCAGAAAAATATAGTGCACTGTCCGCGATCGCATGACAATGCGCACCGAACGCGCACTGTCATGACTTGCGCGCCATCACAGTACGAGTTCGGTTCTAGCCATTTAAGCTTTTTTCATAAACTCAGATTTGAGCATGATTTTTTGCCCATCGACGCGGCAATCCAAATCATGGTCACCGTCGACAATTTTAATATTGGTGACGCGAGTGCCCATTTTAATCACGGTCGAACTGCCCTTCACTTTCAGGTCTTTAATCAAAACCACAGTATCGCCATCCGCTAAGGGCGTACCGTGGGCATCACGCACCACTTTCTCATCGCTCTCAACTTGCGTATCTGAGCCATCCATCGCCCACTCATGGCCACAGGTGGCACACACATAGTTTTCGCGATCGGGGTAAGTGATTTCTTCGTTACAGGCTGGGCAAGGTGGAAATTCAGACATTCGATGACATCCTTCTAAAATGTATGGGGCGCTAAGAATAGCCAAGTGCAGCGATTAAGGCCAATCAAGCGGCTAACAGCGCGACACTAAGTCGATCACTGCTGCCGCAAATCAATGCTTGAACCCGCAAGCAATACACTTACAACTCGGATTAATGACGCTCGCGACGCACTTCTATAACGTTGGGCAACTGCGAGATACGTCCCAGCAGGCGACCCAGTTCGTCCAAGCCTGGCACTTCAACCGTAAGATTGATCACCGCCATATTATCTTCCTTAATGGTGCTGGTATTGAGCGCAACAATATTCATTTTCTCGTTCACCAGTACTTGCGACACATCACTGAGCAGGCCAGGACGATCATAGGCACGAATCAACACATCCACCGGGTAGGTTTTCACCGGCTCCGTCCCCCAACCCACTTGGATCATGCGCTCAGGCTCGCGACTGCTCAACTGCAAAGCCATCGCACAGTCTTGGCGGTGAATGGTGACGCCCCGCCCCATGGTGATATAGCCCACAATTGGCTCACCGGGCACCGGCTGGCAACAACCGGCCATTTGCGTGAGTAAGTTACCTACACCATGAATCCGGATTTCATCACGACTGGGCGCATGCTGCGTGGGCTTACGCGGAATTAAATTGAGTTGCTGAACATTACGCTCATGCGGATCGAGTAACTGCTGCGCCAACCCTACGGCATGCGCTAAACGCAGATCACCCGCGCCCAACGCGGCAAATAAGTCTTCACTGGTTTTTAAATTACATTTTTCTGCCAAACGCTCGTAACTCACAGCGCCAATGGCCAAGCGCGCCATTTCCCGCTCAAGCATCTGCTTACCTGCCAGTACGTTTTGATCGCGCGCCTGCAGCTTAAACCAATGCACCACTTTTGCTCGCGCACGGGTGGTGGTGATATAGCCTAAGTTGGTATTGAGCCAATCGCGACTCGGTGCTCCGTTTTTACCGGTAATCACCTCAACCTGCTCACCGGTTTTTAGATTGTAATTGAGCGGCACAATACGCCCATTGACCTTGGCACCACGGCAGTTATGGCCAATTTCAGTGTGCACCCGATAGGCAAAATCCAACGGCGTTGAGCCTTGCGGCAAATCAATCGCATGGCCGTCCGGGGTAAACACATACACACGATCGGGCTCGATATCGACACGAATCTGGTCGGCTAAACCACCGATATCACCCAGTTCCTCATGCCATTCCAGCACTTGACGTAGCCAGGCAATTTTCTCTTCGTAGTGATCTGACTGGCTGTTGACATCAGTACCCTTGTAACGCCAATGCGCGCAGACCCCCAGTTCAGCTTCTTCATGCATCTCTTGAGTGCGGATTTGTACTTCCAACACCTTACCCGCCGGACCAATCACTGCGGTATGCAGCGAGCGGTAACCGTTTTCTTTGGGGTTGGCGATATAGTCATCAAACTCATGGGCAATATGGCGCCACAGCGTGTGCACAATGCCCAGCGCGGTATAACAATCACGCACTTGCGGTACTAAAATACGCACCGCGCGTACATCATAGATTTGGCTAAACTGCAGGCCTTTCTTCTGCATTTTGCGCCAGATCGAATAGATATGTTTGACGCGACCACTGACGTCCGCATCAATACGTGCGTCTTTGAGTTCATCACGTAATTGCTGTACGACGTTACGTACAAACTGCTCGCGGTCGATACGCCGCTCATGCAGTAAACCCGCAATGTGCATGTACTGATCAGGCTCAAGGTAGCGAAAGGACAAATCCTCCAACTCCCACTTGATATGACCAATACCCAGGCGATGCGCCAGCGGTGCATAAATATCAAAGACTTCACGCGCCACCCGATAACGCTTATGTTCAGGAGCATTTTTGACTGCACGAATGGCACAGGTACGCTCCGCCAACTTAATCAGCGCCACGCGCACATCATCGACCATGGCCACCAACATACGCCGCAAATTATCCACTTGCGCTTGCGAGTTGAGCACCACACTTTGACGCGGATTCATACTGGCACTGATCGCGGCCATACGCAGCACACCATCAATCAGCTTACTCACCACAGGCCCAAACAGACGCTCGATATCACCCAACGGCGCTTTACCTTCACGCACGGTACGGTACAAAATCGCCGCCACTAGCGTTTCTTGGTCGAGCTTAAGATCCACCAAAATTTGCGCGATTTCTAAACCAATCTGCAAACTGGAGGTGCCTTCAGCCCAAATATTATGTGCTGCCTGTGCCTTTAACTCCGCATCGCGTGCAAACTCACAGGCTGTTAATAAGCCGTCAGCATCGAGCAATGGATCAACCGCAATGATTTGCGCAACCCAACTGTGCAAATCAATGCTGCCATCTTGGCTTATGGGCTGTTCTGTTCTGACCTGTACCATTATCAATCCTTTGAGTCTTAGACTCAGCTCACCACATCAACGATGAAAATACTGCTATTACTTTTTAACAAATAACGCCATAGCTTCGGTGTGCCCAGTTTGCGCAAACATATCCAAGATACCCGCGGTATGTAGACGGTAACCGCGTGCGGTCAAGATCGCAGCATCACGTGCCAGCGTGGCCGGATTACAGGACACATAGACAATACGCGCAACTTTAAGCTTAGCTAAGCGCTCGACAACCACTTGCGCACCTTCGCGTGGCGGATCTAACAAAGCCGCAGAGAAAGCACTGCGCGCCCACTCTTTGTCATGCAAGGGCTGAGTCAAATCACAGTGATAAAACTCAACGTTATTCAGTTGATGGGCTGCCGCATTCTCACGTGCACGATCCAACATGGATGCCACACCTTCCACCGCGACCACTTCTTTAACGCGTTGCGCCAGCGGTAAAGCAAAATTACCTAGACCACAAAATAAATCCAGCACGCGCTCATCCGCTTGCGGTGCTAACCACTCTAAAGCTTGGGCAATCATCGCTTCATTCATCTGCGCATTCACTTGCACAAAGTCGCCGGGCTGATAGGCAATCTGTAAGGCAAATTGCTCTAGGGCGTAGCTTAAGGCTTGTCCGGCCTGATCAGGCTGCGGCGCACCGATACCTTGCAACCACAACTGCACTTTATGCTCAGCGCAATAAGCACGCAGCAATTCAAGATCAGCCTCATGCAGCGCCTGAGTATGGCGCAACAGCAAAGCATTCTCACGGCCACTGAACAATTCCACATGACCCAGAGCCTGTGGCTGGGTAAAGCGATTAAATAACGCCGACAATCCAGCAAACACGGGCTGTAAAGCATCAACTAAAATCACACAGGCGTTGACTGCCACAATGTCATTACTGGCTAAACCACGAAAACCAACGTCCACATGCTTTTGCTTGACATCGTAACGGACCGACACCCGCGTGCGGCGGCGATAAGCAAAAGCTGGGCCGACCAAAGGTTCAGCCCAGACTTTAGGCTCCACACCTTCACGACTCAGTTGATCAACCAAGTTAGCGTGCTTGAGCTCAATTTGTTGCGCATGACTGACATGCTGCAAGGTACAACCACCACATTGCCCCACCCACTCACAACGAGGCGTCAGGCGTTCAGCACTGGCGGTTTGCACCACAACAGTTTGCGCTTCAACTATTTTACTGCGCGCAGCCAAGACTTGCGCCTGCACTTGCTCGCCAGGCAATGCACCACTGACAAACCAAGTGCGGCCGTCTAAAAAAGCGATACCGCGACCATCATGGGATAAGCGTTCAATGTGCAGTACTTGTTTCTTACCAATTTGCATCGTACTGCGTACAGCACCTGCCGTTTGAAAGCGTAATGTTTTTGGTGCTTTAGGGCGACTCATACGGACTCCGGTGCATAAATACCGCTGGATAAATAACGATCGCCGCGATCGCAGACAATAGCGACCAATACGGCATTTTCAACGGTTTGCGAAACACGCAGCATGGCAGCCACCGAACCACCGGATGACACCCCACAAAAGATACCTTCTTCACGAGCTAAGCGGCGCATGCACTCTTCAGCTTCGTGCTGCCCCATATCCATCACCTGATCAACTCGACTGGCATCAAAAATACTGGGCAAATAGGCTTTGGGCCAACGGCGAATCCCAGGAATAGTTGCGCCTTCCGTCGGCTGTAAACCGACAATCTGCACATTAGGGTTCTGCTCCTTTAAATAGCGTGACACCCCCATAATGGTACCGGTGGTGCCCATGGAGCTAATAAAGTGCGTGACTTGCCCTTGGGTTTGCTGCCAAATTTCTGGGCCGGTACTGTTGTAGTGCGCCAGCGGATTGTCTTGATTGGCAAACTGATCCAGCACAATACCTTTGCCTTGCGCCTGCATGGCCAAAGCCAAATCGCGCGCGTCCTCCATCGACTCCACTAAAATCAACTCAGCACCATAAGCAGTCATCGCTGCCTTGCGCTCAGCTGTGGAGTTATCTGGCATAATCAGCAGCATACGATAGCCTTTAATCGCTGCCGCCATGGCCAAAGCAATGCCGGTATTACCCGAGGTAGCTTCAATCAGAGCATCACCCGGCTGAATACGCCCGCTGCGCTCAGCACGTTCGATCATCGACAATGCAGGACGATCCTTCACAGAACCAGCGGGGTTATTGCCTTCGAGCTTGACCAGCAAGGTATTACTGGTCTCACCGGGCAGGCGTTGTAAGCGAATTAAGGGTGTATTGCCGATGCAGTCGGCCAAGGTAGGATAATCAACGGTCATAATAAGCAGCGACATCAAAATTGAAAGAAGCCTATGATAGCGCCAAATGCTGCCAGTCCATAACCCACGAAAGCATCAACTTATAACTGTGGACTATAAGGCGTGATAATTTTATACATTGTGTAGATTTTCTGGAGAGTCACCGCGTGTTAACCAATCTCGGAATTAAAGGCCGCGTGCTGATGCTCACCTTGCTGCCTTCAGGTATTTTTGCGGCAGTGCTCGGCGGTTGGTTCATTTATTCACAGCTCAATGACTTACAAGAGCAACTGATGCGCCGCGGCGAACTGATCCTCAATCAGTTATCTCTCCTGAGCTATAATGCAGTGCAAAACGGCGACCGCACACAACTGCGCAAGATTGCGCAAGATGCCTTAGATCTGAGCGATGTGCGTTCAGTACGTTTTACAGATGCTAGTGGTTCAGTATTGATGCATGTCGGCCCTTCCACCTTAGAGTACGGTGCAAGTCAGCCGCAAAGGTTAACCATTCACTCTAAAGACACCAGCTCACAACTCACGCTACCAGTCTGTCTTCGCCCCGACTTACCTGTCGAGCCCGATATTTTAAACAAATCCGATGCACCACCCCTTGGCTGGATCAGCTTGGAAATGTCGCACCACGCCACCTTGCTAAAAGGTTATCGCAGCGTGCTATTTAGCAGCCTATTTATTGGCTTGGGCTTATTAATCACGGCCATGCTGTCGCTGCGATTAAGCCGCACTATTAATATCCCCCTAGATAATATTAAAAAAGGCGTCGCGCGTATCCGTGACGGACATTTAGATACGCGTTTAAGTTCACCTGGTAGCCATGAGCTGGATGAGCTGGTTTCAGGTATTAACTTGATGGCGCAATCCATGCAAGAAGCGCAAGAAGAACTGCAAAGCAATATTGATCAAGCCCTAGCCGATGCGCGCCACAACCTAGAAACCATTGAAATTCAAAATATTGAGCTGGTGCTAGCACGTAAACAGGCCATTGAAGCCAGTCGTATTAAATCTGAATTTCTCGCCAATATGAGCCATGAAATTCGCACACCGCTCAATGGCATTATTGGCTTTACCCAGTTATTGAAAAAAAGTGATCTGACCATTCGCCAAGACGACTACCTCAACACCATTATTAACTCGTCAGAAAGCCT
>DATERP010000196.1:0-4178 GCA_035271385.1 Thiopseudomonas sp.
GTTTGGATATAGGCATTGAGTTGCTGTAAGAGTTGCGCATCATCGGCGTGCTCTGTCGCTGGCGCGCTCTGTGGGTTGGTGCCGAGCTGGTAGGTCCAGACTCGTGCATCAAGATCTTTAGGCTTAATCACAATGCGGTCATCTTTAAGCAGTGCCACAGTTTGGTCGCTGCCTGAGGGTTTGATAATGGCAAAGCCTGGGTCATCCTGCGGCAAAGTGAGCAAATCACGGCCCCAGCACTGGTGCTGCACCTGCTCGCCTAAACGACCCATAATGGTCGGTACCATATCCACTTGTGAGCCAACGGTAGCGTTTTCTGCGCCCCATTTCTCTTGCATACCCGGCGCAATCAATAGCATAGGGACGTGGAAGCGGTACAAATCCATTTCCGTCATTTGCTCAGGCGCACCAAAGCCATGGTCACCGAGTACCACAAAGAGCGTGTCGTTGTACCAAGGCTGTTGCTTGGCTTTTTTAAAGAATTCACCCAAAGCCCAGTCGGAGTAGCGCATGGCGGTCAGGTGTAAATCTAAGCTGCCATGCCCCGTTACCGCTTCAGTCGGTAAGTTATCGGGCAGGGCATAAGGGGTGTGATTGGACAGGCTTTGCAGCAAGGCATAAAACTGCTTGTCACTTTGGAGTTTATTGAGCTCGATAATACTGCGATCAAACATATCTTGGTCAGATACGCCCCAGGTCGGGTCAGAGACCACAGGATTGACATAATCGTTGCGGCCGACAAAGTGCGTCATGCCTTGATTACTAAAGAAGCCTTGCTGGTTATCCCAAGCAAAGTCGCCGTTATATACATAGGCATCTTGGAATTTACGTGCACTTAACAGTTGCGGTAAGCCTGAGAATTGATTGCCGCCTTCAGGGCTTTGCATTAAGTATTCAAACGCTGGCAAGTTAGGGAAGCAGGCCATGCTGGCAAACATACCTTGGTGAGTATGGGTGCCGTTGGAGAAAAAGCGGGTAAAGAGCAAACCTTCTTTGGCTAACTTATCGAACTCGGGGGTGATGTTATCCTGGCTGCCCAACGCACCGGTATAACGCCCAGCAAAGCTTTCCATTAGAATCACCACCACGTTACGTACATTCAGTTGCGTGTCAGTGACAGGTGAATAGATGCGGCGAATGGCTGCGCTATCGGCATCGATCAGTTCATCATGTGCGGTGAGGACTAAATCACGAGTGATGTCTTGCGCTTGCTCAGCGGGTAGTGTGGCTTTCCAAATATTATCGCGGTGCGCTGAAAATGTGGTTTTGGCTGCGTTATATAAGCTCAGTACAGGGTTTAAACCCAGGTGATTGGCAAACATTGAGTGCGTAGTATAGGCATCACCCCAGCGTAGCGGTGGGCCTTGGCGTAAGGTGCCACGTGCCGCCACTACACAAATCACTAAGCACAACGCAAAGGTCACGCCTTGGGTGATATAGCTGTAACCTTGGTCTGCTGCAGTGTAAGCGCGGGTTGTGCGCTCTGCCACCGAGAAGAGTGCATACATAACCACTGTGCAGACTAACCAAGCACTGAGTAAGGTGAGCACAGGGAAGCCATGCCAGAGCATGCTCAACACCGTGGCTGGGTCTTCATTCAGGTATTGAAACACTAAGCTATTGAGGCGCTGGTGAAACTCACGGTAAAAATCCAGTTCAATAATACCTAATAAAATACTCACGCCCGCACTAACAGTCAGCCAGCCGACTAAGAAACGACGCTGACTCATTAACCAAGGAATGGCAATACCCAGTAGCAACGGGATGCTGACATAGACAATCAAGCGTAAATCGAAACGTAGACCATTACTAAAGGCTTCAACTAAGTCCGCGCCACTGGTACTGCCGAGCATTTCTTGGTTATAGGCTAAGAGTAAGGCGCGTAAGCCACTTAACAGCAGCAGCCAGAGCACAACGCTAACGGCTGTAAAGCCTAAATGAGAGCTTAGGGTGATTTTTTGTTGTGGGGTATCTGTTGTGCTGGAAGCCATATAAAACGCCTATGTAGCATAAAGGAAAAGGGTGTAAGTGTTTGAGTCGCATCATATAGAAAAACGCTGCTGATTTAGTGCATCATTTTGACGATAGGTTGCATTGTGATTATAAAATTTGGCCAGCATTCACAGGTGTAGGCAAAAGGTGTTCGCTACTGTGCAATACAGTCAGGGAAAAGGATTGCAATCATGGTGTTTCAGAATGCTCTGCGCGTCAATCTACCTGAGATGCGCACAAAGCATAGGGTTCACACAATGCGCAGTTATTGCGCCTGCGGCAGTAAATGTAAGGTGCTTTTTGTATGCTGCTGGATATCGTCTGGATCAAGATGCTGCTGAAAGTATTGTCCTTTGATATAGGCTTTTGCTTGGTCGGCATAGTGCTTGTCAAAACGTACACCGCTTTGGCCAACAGGGTTGATGCCAGCAGATTTTTCAGGTGTCGAAAAGTCGATGACACGGCGTGTGGACGGACCGTATTCAACCGCCCAAGGTGCGCTACCATAGCTGCTGGAGAAGTTATTAGGGACTTCATGGCCACCGGGAGCTGCAAAGCTGCCAATATTGAGCAGGCTGTCTAAGGGGGATGTTTGCCCCAAAGGATGCTTGTGCGTCAGAGTGTAGGCTTGACCCCAAAACCAGCTTTTGGGATTAGCGCCGAAGGTTTGCAGTAAGTGTTCCAAAGTGGCTCGCCACGCCTGCTCGACCACTTGCTGGCGGGTCTGTTCTTCATCACTACTGTGGTTATTCCACCACGGTGAGTCTGTATCTGCGGCCAATAGGGGCAGGGCGCTATCAATCATTCGTGTGCGCAATAAGTTAGCGAAGACCTCCTCGCCCAGTTCATCCAGCATACTGGCTTTGAGCAGTTGGTAGGTGAACTCAGTAAATATAGTGGGTAGATAGCTGTTGAGATCATAATTACCTGGCCAGTCAGCCAGCTGCTGAATCAGTATTTTCTCACCTTTGGCGGTGACGCTATTGTTTAAATCATCGAGTAACGGCGCTAAGAGTCGCTGTGCATAACCGCTACGGTTACCCAGTTGCACTGCTTGGCTATTTTGCAGATTCCATTTGATATTGGGCTGGCTCAGCTGCTCAATTAAGCGTGCACCGCGATCGGCTAAATTATAGTAGCCGGGCAAAGGCACTTTGTTTGGCGATTCAGGTAAAAAGTTAGCCGACACAATATAGCCGCGAGCTGGATTTTCTTCTTGTGGGTTATCGCTAAAGGGGTAAAAGCCCAGCTTTTGACTGGCTGCTGCTTGGCTATCAAGAATAAACGCGGGCTGCGCTGTTGCGTGCCGAATTGGCATTTTAGCTGCTGCCCACCAAGCAATATCACCTTGGGCATTGGCCCAAATAATATTCAGACCGGGCGCATGAATCTTGCTGGCAGCTTGACGGGCTTTATCTAAAGTATTGGCACGGTTCAGCTCATAAAAGGCATCTAGAACTGGGTTGTCTGTTTCTAAAAAAGTCCACCACATAGCAATGGGTGTATCGCTTGATGAGTCACTTAAAACGTCATTAATAATTGGGCCATAGGCCGAGTGATGCAGGGTGAGTTTTTCGGGTGCTTGGTCTTTAATCACAATCCACTGGGTTTGCGTATCCAGAGTTTGCCACTCATTGTTTTGCCACACTTGTTGTGGGTCTTCGGGGTTGGTTTTCAGGGCAATAAAGTCTAAATCATCGTTTTGAAACATAGTGATGGACCAGCCAAAATCATGGTTGTGGCCCAATAAAGCAAAGGGATTGAGTGCTTGGAAGTGGCCATATAATTCAAAGCCCGGCGCTTGCACATGAGCTTCGTACCACACTGCGGGTACCGAAAAGTTGATATGTGGATCACCGGCTAATAAAGGCTTGCCGCTGGCCGTTTTTGAGCCATCCATTACCCAAGCATTACTGCCTTCAAATTGTGGCATACCTGCATCAAACAGGGCTTCTTGGCTCAGTTGGGCAATGCTATGGAGGTGTGTCCAATCGCTGCTGCTGAGCTTGGTTTCTGAGGGGTAGGGGAGCGCGCCTTGGCTGGGGATATCAAGATCAAAAATGGCCAGATAGTCCTCGCCGAGTTCTTGGCGGATATAGCTTAGAGTCGGTTCTGTGCGAAATGCTGCAGCAAAGCTATAGGCTAAGTAGCCAGCAATGCTGATGGTGTCTTCCATCGTATAAGGA
>DATERP010000197.1:0-10431 GCA_035271385.1 Thiopseudomonas sp.
ATGGCGTCACGGTGTTCTTGGTCGAGCAAAATGCCAACCAAGCCCTTAAGCTCGCTGACCGTGGCTATGTCATGGAACATGGACGTATTGTACTGGAAGATACCGGTGCCAACTTGCTCAGTAATGAAGCCGTTCGCCAAGTCTATTTAGGCGGCTAGTTTGCATCAGCGGTGCCGTTGAATACAGTCAGCGCACCGCTTTAAAGCATGTCAAATTTGAACGCTAGCGCGCTGTATTTTTATGTTTTTATACAGGCTTGATAAAAACTATAAAACACCAGACCTCATGTTAAATCTAGAATAAATATCCTATATTTATCAATAGCTTAGAGTATTAACTTAATGCAATTTAACAGGTTATTTTGCTGTGCTGAGCAACCTATTTATAGCGCTTTTAAAAGCAATTGGCCGGTTTTGGCAGCCCAGCTAAGCGTGCGGCAAGCTTTGCCGGCATGCCATTAAACAAGCCATTTAAGTACAAGCTATTACCCTTCTCTTTGCCTAAGTTGATCGCGACATACTTCACCAAAGCACGGTTGGCCGGTGATAGCTGAAATTGCTGATAAAACTGCTGCAGCAAATACAGAATTTCCCAGTGTGCATCGGTTAACTCAATCGCTTCGCGAGCGGCTAACGCCTGCGCCACCTGTGGCGACCAATCATCTAAATTGCATAAGCAGGCGTCTTGGTCTAGCGCAATCTCAACGCCATCGACCACTAAAATATCCACACTCATGTCCAACTATTCACTCGCGTAGAGGCAATGCTCAAAGCAACAAAAGCTAGGTAATCGACCAAGGTCACGGGCAACTCACCCACTTCAATCGCACGCGCGCTAATATCTTCTTGTAAGGCATAGAGACGGTACTCTTGAGCGCTTGCGCACAGTTGTTGCAGCGCGGCACTGCCGGTGCGCAACGCTTGCACAGCTTCACCGGTGAATAAGATCGCATCCTGCGCAGCGGCGACGCGCAAACAACTGCGCAATTGTGAGCTGGCTGCAGGTGAGGCATTTAAAATATGTAAGGTCGTCATTAGAGCGTTACCACATGATCAAATTGGCGAATCAGTTGCTGGATCTGCGTATCATCGACACGCTCAACGGCAACGGCTAATTCAGCATCTGCTAAACCGCGTTGCTGCAAACAATCCTGCGCCACATACAACTGCTCAATGCCAAACATCGGCAAGGCTTGCAGATGAGCGCAGAGGTTTTTTTGCTCAAGTTGCTGTGGCTGTTGCTGCTCTAACAGTTGTAAAACGCCGTCATCCATAAACAACATCGCCAATGGCAAATCAAAAGCACCAGCGGCTAAAGCAATATCCAAAGCTTCAGTAGCACCTAAGCCCGCCCAGGGCGCTTGACGGCTGATCAACAAGACTGACTTAGCCATTATTCGCCTCCAAAGCTGATCGAGCGATCCGCCTGCTGTAAGCCATCATGCAATTGACCTAAACCGGATAACTCATAACCTTCAGCTAAGTTCACCGCATCACGTTGATAACGTTGTGCTTCGGCTTGATCAAGTACGCCACGGCGTAAAGCGGCAGCAATGCACACCACTGCATCAAGCTTATGCTCGGCGATAAAGGCTTGCCACTGCTGGGCAATATCCACCTGATCCTGGGCAACCACTAAGTTACTCGAAGCCGTCAGTACGCCCTCTTGGTAAAAAAACACTCGCACAATCTCATGCCCGCCAGCCAACACAGCTTGCGCAAAACGCAAAGCTCGGCGCGTTGCAGGCGCGCTGCTGTCAGATAACACATTAATTACAAATTTCATGGCCGATCATCACGCTAAATTTTGCAAAGTTTAGCAGATTAATAGCGCGCTATCTGTTCGCTCTATTTGTTAACTCATCTGTTCAAGTCCAGTCCGTACCGTATCAGCTTAAACCTCTTGTGCTTTTAGCCTCATGTTACAAGTTCACCAGCAACATCATTGCTTACCAAGTACTGCGCTTGTGCTGCGGCAAGCGAAGCCATAGAGGGCGCAGGCCCGACTTGGAGCAGGATACTCGGTGGCGGAAAAAGCGACATAAGCGCAGGACGTCGTACACTCATCTTGTTTTAGCCGTGCAATACGACATACGACCCTCTAAACATCATGCAAAAACTCACACATCACCCAAGCCTGATAGACTAA
This sequence comes from Thiopseudomonas sp., assembly GCA_035271385.1. Lineage (GTDB taxonomy): Bacteria > Pseudomonadota > Gammaproteobacteria > Pseudomonadales > Pseudomonadaceae > Denitrificimonas. The sequence goes on from DATERP010000197.1 coordinate 2,149, forward strand.
GTCGCATATTGTTATGTGTTTATAGGAGTCAACCTTGGATCACACCAACTTCCCCGAAGCTCAAACCATCGAGCAACTGCGCCAGAACATTGCCACCATACAGGCACGTATTGACCAAGCCTGTGTTGATGCCGGACGCGATCCTCAAGAAGTACGATTACTGCCCGTGAGCAAAACCCATCCGGCCGAATATTTACGCCTTGCCTACGCTGCAGGTTGTCGCATGCTGGGTGAAAACAAAGTCCAAGAAGCCTACCAAAAATGGCAAGAACTTGAAGGCTTAGCAGATCTTAAATGGAGCGTGATTGGCCACCTACAAACCAACAAAGCCAAATATGTTGCACGCTTTGCTAGTGAGTTTCATGCCCTTGATAGCCTGCGCCTTGCCCAAGCTCTAGATCAGCGCCTGACCATCGAAGATCGCTACCTCGATGTACTGGTACAGATCAACACTTCTGGCGAAGAGAGCAAATATGGCATCAACCCCGAGCAAGCTCCTGCGTTGATTACGCAGCTAGGAGAGTTTAGCCGCTTGCGCGTACGCGGCTTGATGACCTTAGCCATGAACTCTGCAGACCGTGAAGCGGTACGCGGCTGCTTTGTGCAACTGCGCGAACTGCGTGACAGCTTACAAGCCATAGCACCAGCAGGTATGCAACTGACCGAACTATCGATGGGTATGTCTGGAGACTTTGAACTGGCGATTGCTGAAGGCGCAACCATTGTGCGCATTGGCCAAGCCATTTTTGGTGCGCGTGAGCAGCCAGATAGTTATTACTGGCCGAAGTAGTAGCGACTGAACTTTTGTTTAGCACAATTTAAACACTCGGCCCTCGCATTTATTTACTATTTTGTAAATGCTGGGCTGGGATTATTAGGCCTCAGCAGATATCTGAATGATGGTTTAAATATGCAACTAAACATAAAGCTCTCATGCAGTCATGCCCTACTGCAAGAGAGCTTGTATAATTAAGCCTGTTTGTGACGCGCGCGCTCATCGGACAAACGCACAATGCCCCACGCCACGATAATAATCGGGGGCAACGACGCCAAGTTAAGCCAAACCCAACCCAGCTTATCAACACCAACGCCGGCTAATAAACTCCCTAAAGCCGCTGCCGTAAAGACCATAAACTCGTTAATACCCTGCACCTTACCCTGCTCGGCAGGCTCATAAGTGTAGGTCAGTAAATGTGTGGCACCAATAAAGGTAAAGTTCCAACCCACGCCCAACAGCAGCAAGCCCATGAGGTAATGCCAAAAGCTATTACCTAACAGGTTAACCAATACACAGAGCGCTAAAATCATACAACCCCATAAAATCACCGTGCGCGAACTAAAGCGACGGATCAAACTACCGGTAAAGAATGACGGTGCATACATGCCCAACACGTGCCATTGAATCACCCAAGCGATATTGCTAAAGGGAAACTCATCGCCCTGCATGGCAATCGGCGTAGCAGTCATCAGCAACACCATCACGGCATAACCGATCGCACCCGAAGCGATGGCGGCAATCAGCAACGGCTGCTTAAATAACTCGCGATAACTGCGCGTGGCTTGCTTAGCGACGTTTTTTATTGGCACCGCTAAAGGCAAGCTAGCAATCAGAATTAAAGCCAAAATATAGATCAAAAACAGGCCATAAAACGCCCCAACAAAGGGGTTGCCATCAAACCACTGACGCGACCAAATCGCTAAATTTGGCCCCAACACTGCGGCTAAAATACCGCCGGCCATCACCATACTGATCGCCCGTGGACGCTGCTCGACTGAGCAGACATCTAAGGCGGCAAAACGGTATTGCTGCGCGGTACCAATCGCCATACCAATTAGAAAAGTACCGGTGGCAAAATGCATCAGACTGCTCGCCTCTAGGCCTTGTAACGCCACCCAAGTACCAAACAAACCAATGCAGTTACCCAGAATAAAGCCAACCTTACGCCCCATCTTCTGCATCAAGTGTGCAGCCGGTAGAGTCGCTAAAATCATCCCAAGAAACTGCAGCGCCACCGGCACAGTGATTAAGGCTGGATGACTGGCCAATTGTTTACCAATTAAGGCCGAAACCGCCACCAGTAAGATATTTCCTGTGGTTAGCAATGCTTGTGCAATGGCCAACCCCCACACTGTAATCGGCACGCAAAGCCTCCAAAATTGAATTAATATGCGGGCGCATATTATATGAAACAACCAGCCTTTGCTGAGCCAATACTCAAACGCTACAGATTTAATCTGAGCTACCTGCACAGCATAGGCTATTTGCCTAGAGGCAAACCCTCTGCAGCCAAGATCTTCGCACTGGCAGTGAGCTCAACTCATCGTCTTTTTAACCTGCAGCAAAGCTTGGCGTAATGCGCCGAGATCAAGCGCTTGCTCAGCATAGTGGTGTTGCTCATATATTTCGACAAAGCGCCGTACTGCTGCCTGCTGCGCTGGTGATAAGTCAGCTGCAATGCGCTGCTCAAAACTGCGCAAGCCTTCACCCATGTCACGTTGCAAACCGCGACGCTGCATAGCTCGCTGAAACTGCTGCACAATACGCTGCACAGGATCGCTTTGCTGCTGCCATGGCTTAAACATCAACAGCACCAACACCGCCACCATCAAGATCAAACCCAGCACCAAAACTAGGCCAATGGTTTGCCAATTAAGCTCACCAAACCATTGTTTAAGCCACGCCTGCTGGCTGTCACGTTGATAGCCGAGAATATTCGACTGCCAACTGTAATTGAGGCTCTCCCAACTCAGACGCAACTGATTGAGCCAAGCAATATGCTGATAACGCAGCGGGGAAAACACATCACCTTGGAAGATATCCGCCTCATCTTGCAGCGCTTCTTGTAAGCCGCGCTCAATACGCTCGGGCGCCACCTGAAAGGTTGGGTCAACCGTGAGCCAGCCCTGTTCAGCCTGCCAATACTCGACCCAAGCGTGGGCATCAAATTGGCGCACTTGCACAAACTGACCAGCCTGATTAGTTTCACCACCTTGATAACCGGCCACCACTCGCGCTGGAATCCCAGCCGCACGCAAAGCAAACACCATAGCGCCGGCATAATGCGCACAAAAGCCGCGCCGGCTGCTAAATAAAAACTCATCGACGCTATCGCTACCTAGAGCCGGCGGCTTAAGTGTGTAGTGGTAAGGTTCTTGATTGAAATGGCGCAACAGGGCATTGACCAAATCCGCATCATCAGCATATTGCCGACGCAATTGTTGCGCCCACTCCCGGGTTTGCGGGTTACCTAAACGCGGCAACTGTAAAAACTCACGCTGCTCCTTTAGCGCTAAACTGGGTTGACGCAGCGCCTGTGGCCATGAACGGGCTTGATATTGATAGGCTCGATTGACTGGAGTACTGCGCTGTAATCGAAAATCACTCATCAGTCGAATATCTGCTTGCGCACTGCTGCCGGTATCCAAGCTAAATAACCAAGGCTGGGTACTGGGCTGCATAATAATACTGTAATCCAATGGCTCGCCCTGCGCTTGCCACTGCGGACTGCGCCCTTCTACGCGCTGACTCACGGACCAACTGCGCCCATCAAAATGCGGCAAGGTCAGCGCACGCCAATATAAAGTGGATTGTGCGGGAATGTCCCCGACAAAACGCGCCCGAAAAGCTAAGGCCGATGATTGCCCCAGTTCAGCAATATCACCCGGCGACATGCTACTGGACAATCCAGTGATGGCCTTATCCGTGGGTTGCGGCAAGCTCCACAGCGGCTCTAAGCGCGGAAATAGCACAAACAACAGCACCATCAACGGCACTGCTTGCGCCAGCATACTGGCTGCTAATTTTAAGGTGGACCATGGCTGCGCAGCCACTGAGCTTTGGTGCAACCCCAGTAAAGCCGCCAGCAAGGCCAATACCGGCAACAGGCTATACAGCGCAGCCACTAAACTGTCATTGAACAAATAGCTGGTCACCACCGCAAATAAGCCAAGGAAAATCAGCACCAAAGCATCGCGCCGCGTGCGCACTTCCACCAGTTTTAAAATAAAAGCAGTAATCAACAAAGCCACAGCAGCATCTAAACCAATTAAGCTGCCACGACTTAAATACACACCAAACGCACTGCCAAGCATTAAGCCTGCTTTAAGCCAAGTATTAGGAAAATGTGCGCGCATGCGAAACACTTGAATACGCCAGCCAGCACACCCCAGCCATAAGACCGTCAACCAAAGCGGCACATGCAATAAGTGCGGCAAAATCACTAAGGCTTGGCCAATCAACAACCACAACAAACTAACGCGTGGAATCATCGCCTGCCCTTGCACGTTTTTTGTCATGGCTGAGTGACTCCATACAAAGCTAAAGCGCGCAAACAACGCTGCTGATGGTCAAAGCCACTGTCAGGACCTAAGCGCTGTTTGGGTAGCACTACACTGTAAGGCTGCTGGCTTTGACTGAGGCGCAACACCTGCGCGCAGAGCACAGATAAACGCCACTCCACCGCGCCACTGAGCTGATTAAAATCCAAAACCTGCTCTTGTCCTTGCTGCTCACTGAATTGTTTAATCAATAAACCTTGCCCCTTGGACCAAGCTTTCCAATGAATGCGGCGTAAGGAATCACCAGCTTGCCAGGCTGCCAGACCTTGATAATCATCCACACCCGGCACACTGCTGGCCTGTTGACTCTCGTGCTCAGTACCGGCACTGCGCCCCAGCACGGCATGGGTAAAATCAGGTTTGGGATACACCAGCATCTGCTGCGCTAAACTGACCTGACTCCAAGCGACAAATAAGCCAAAGGGAAAGCGCGTCTCAATACGTAGGCGTGGCGCAGCTTGCCAGCCGCGCTGCTGTCCTAGCACAGCTAACTCCACATATTGCTCACCCTGTGCAGCAATATCCACAGAGCGCACTGTCTGCTGCGTAAACCCTACAGCAATGGCTTGATACGCACGCCGGGTACTGTGCAGGCGCACAGAATAGAGCCCCTGTTCGCCTGCAAAACAGGCTGTGGTGCCCGCTGCGCTGAGGGTCAAACCGGCAAGATTACGCCAAGTATGAAACATACTCAGCAAGCTCAACGAAGCCAGTAAAAAGGTCAACCCATAGGCCAAGCTGTTTTGATAGTTAATCGCCACCAAGAGCATCAAGAACAACGCCAATAAAAAAGCCATGCCCGTGCGCGTTGGCACAATAAAAATATGCTGCTGCCGCAGTTGTAAGCTGTGCACTGGCGGCAAACGACGCGCTACCCAATCAGCAAACCACTGCTGCGGGACTTTCAGCATAGGCGCCAGCATTACAAGGCCGGTATATCAGTCAACAAACTTTGCACCACAGCCACGCTGGCCATACCTTGCGCGCTGTTTTGCTCGCGTAAACGGTGGCTGACCACCGACGGTAATACCACCTGCACATCTTCAGGAATCACATAATCACGCCCTGCTAAAAACGCCCAGGCTTTGGCCGCCGCCAACAAGGCTAAACTGCCGCGTGGTGACAAACCGAACTCCAACTGCGCATGGGTACGTGTCGCTTCGACTAAACGCAAGATATAACTGACCAGCGTATCACTGGCTCGCACCGCACTGACCTGTTCTTGCGCGCGCAATAAAGCATCGCGCTCAATCAAGGGTTTCAGTTGCGTGAGTAAGAGACGGCGACTGCTGCCCAACAATAATTGGCGTTCGGCTTTAGCGCTGGGATAGCCCAAGGATAGACGCATTAAAAAGCGGTCCAGTTGTGATTCTGGCAGGCTAAAAGTGCCGCCTTGACTGACTGGATTTTGTGTTGCAATGACAAAGAATGGCTCAGGCAATGGACGGGTTGCACCTTCAATGGTCACCTGCCCTTCTTCCATAGCTTCAAGCAAAGCACTTTGACTTTTAGGGGTCGCGCGGTTGATTTCATCAGCAAGCAACAGCTCGGTAAACACCGGCCCCGGATGGAAAGTAAATTGCGCGGTATGCTGGTCAAACACTGAGGTGCCGAGAATGTCACCTGGCAGTACATCTGAAGTGAACTGAATACGCTGATAGGTTAAGCCCAGCACTTGTGCTAGTGCATGGCTTAAGGTGGTTTTACCCATACCGGGTAAGTCTTCAATCAGCAAATGACCGCGAGCCAATAAGCACGTCATGGCCAATTGCACCGCATGTTCTTTACCTAAAATAACCTCATTGACTGCTGAAATGCAGGCCTCTAACTGAGTGCGCATCATTAAACTCCGTTTCTAGTATAGGCCCATGCTAGCCAGCATTCGGCAGACACGCAAAGCTAATCCTAGAAACGGTAGTTTTATCACACTCGATGTACGTCTAGATTAACGACCCGCACGTGACTCTTTAATATAGAAGCGGGCTTTTTTCGCTTTTTTCGTACAGCCTGCATAGGCTTCAAACTGCTGCTGGGTTTTTGCCCCAGTGATTAAAGTTAAGGCTTTAGTGTAACTGACCGTTCCCGCAAAACCTTCTGCTTTAGCAATATCAAGTTCTTTCCAAGCAGCATCCAACTCACTGCCGCAACTGCTACGGTAGTTGGTTTTTGCCGCACAACCCGCCAGCATCACTGCCGCTAATGGCACACATAACCAAGATAAGCGCATATTATATACCCATTGATTGTTGATACATTAAGGCTGCTCAATTCTGGGTTGGTTACTGGCAATCCAATCACTGACTAAGCTGTAAGCGACTGCCAATAATGTCGGCCCCAAAAACAATCCCATAAAGCCAAAGGCAAACAAGCCACCAAACACACCCATTAGAACCACCACCAAGGGTAAGTTCCCACCACGGCTGATCAAATAGGGTTTAAGGAAGTTATCTACGCTGCTAATCACCAGCAGGCCCCACAGAAACATAAAAACAGCCATGCCGTATTCATTTTGGAATACCAGCCATGCGACCGCAGGCCCCCATATTAAGGGCGGCCCCATCGGGATCAAGCTCAGTATAAAAGTCAAAGCAGCTAACAATAAGGCACCCGGCACACCCGCTACTGCAAAGCCAAATAGAGCCACAATAGCTTGCGCTGCTGCAGTACCAATCACCCCGTTAACCACACGGCGCACGGTGCCGGCGACCAAGTTAATATAGTGATCGGCACGATCTTCGATTAAGCGCTCCACCAAGCTTTTAGCAAAATTGGCTAAACGTGGGCCGTCGCGGTAAAAGAAAAACACCAATAACAAGCTCAGTGCCAACTCTAAAATACCCGCACCAATACTGGCACTGCGTGCTAATAACCAGTTACCTGTCTGCCCCATATAAGGCTTGGCTGTGGCTAAAAACGCTGCGCCCTGTTGGTCTACGGTTTGCCACAATTCCAGCAAACGATCCCCCACCATAGGCACATCAATTAACCATTCAGGCGCATCGGGTAAGCCCGTCACCTGCAGGTTTTTAATCAGCTCAGTGGCATTACGAATATGATCAGCAATATTAAAGCCCAGCCATACCAAAGGTCCCGCCACAATCAGTACCCAGCCTGACGTCAGTAAGCCTGCAGCTAAGGATGCATTACCCTTTAACACTCGGGTTAAAAAGCGCATCACCGGCCAACTGGCAAACGCCAATACCGCGGCCCAAAACAAAGCGGTGACAAAAGGCGTGAGTACCCATAAACAGGCACCCAATAGCACCAGCAATAAAATTTGCGCGAGTAGGCGATCATTGCTAAACATGTTTTATATCCACTTAAATCCCTGCTTGATTAAGGCAAACGCTGAAGCACTAAACCCGGCTTATTATGAGTCGTCTCTAATTCAATCCTTGAAGCCCGTACCCCTTGGTCTGCCATGGCATCACGCCATTGCGCTGCCTGCTCACCAGCCATACTGACGCGCATAGTGCTATTTTGATTCAAGACTCGCACTAATAATTGAGTCCAGACAGCATCCGGAGCATCGGTTAAGCGCGATAGGCTAAGCTGTTTATCGGTACGCAGTTGTCGAGCTAAGGTTGTTGCCGTTGGACGCAAATCCTCGGGTAACTGCTCTGCTTGGAAATATTCCGCATGCAAAAAGCCGCGACCATTGCCCCGCGTAATGGCATAGACCGCGATCAAGTTTGATTGTTCAGCACCGGCTAAACGAAAGAGTGCATAGGCCTGTCCATCATCAGGACCGTACAGGCGTGCGTTATTAAACACATGATTGGCCCACAAATTACTTGGGCCACACTCACGCGCCACACACCAATACAGCATTTGTGCATCTTGGTTTTGCAACAACTCACGACTGGCAGCAAAAGCATCTAAGGCATCATGGGTTGGCGCCAACTGTACTGTTAGCTCCTCCATAGAACCTCGCACCAATACCTC
>DATERP010000198.1:0-16918 GCA_035271385.1 Thiopseudomonas sp.
TATCAACCAACCTGCAACTTAAACTCGAAGCGAAAAGCCAACACTTTAAGCTCCATCAAGACACCAGCAAACAGCATGAGGTGGGCCTTGGCATCAACTGGTATTACTAAAGCGCTCAAAGCCCTGTCTAAACGATGGGGTCGTACGCTTCTTTATCGACTCACTATCCTGATGGGTAGCTTAACGCTAACCGGCTGTACTTCGCTGTCTGCTTTGTTTTTCTATCCACAAAGCACTTTGATCTCCACGCCGCAAGACGCGGGACTTGAATACCAAGATGTGTGGCTGACAGCCCAAGACAATACCAAGCTGCACGCCTGGTGGCTGCCGGCACAAGGCAAGCAAGCCGACTCCAACATCATGCTGCTGTATCTGCACGGTAACGCTGAAAACATCTCCAGCCATAGCCACAGCATCTACTGGCTACCGGCAAGTGGTATCAGTGTCTTAGCTTTAGATTATCGAGGCTTTGGCGCATCAGAAGGTCAAGCACGGATGCCTGAGGTACTGCAGGATATTGAAGCTGCTATTCTCTGGATGAAGCAACAACACCCAGACAAAGAACTGATCATACTCGGGCAAAGTATCGGCAGCGCTATCGCCATCAATTATATTGCACAAGCGGCAGATCAGCATGATATCAAAGCATTGATTTTAGATGCGCCATTAAGCGGTTTTGCCACAGCCGCACGCAGTGCAATGAGTCGGAGTATTATCGGTTGGCTGATGTGGCCCTTTACCGTATTGATTCCATCCCAGTGGGACCCCATCAAGCATATCCAGAGCATTGATATGCCCGTACTGATTATGCACAGCCCAAAAGATACTATTGTGCCGGCTCAACAAGGCAAAAAACTCTATGCGCACTGGCACAAAGCCCACCCAGAACAACAGTTATGTTGGCTCGATTCAAAAGGCCCACATATTATGTCTTTTGCCTTTCCAGAACTCAGACAAGCCACCCTCAGTTTTATTAAAAACCGACAGTGCCCAAAACTAAAATAGCATGTGTTGAATCAAACGCTTGCGCCTTGAGCAATGCCCAGCGAAGTCCTATCATTAGTTTAAATAGAAGTGGAGTTGAACGATGCTAACTGTACTGCAAATTGATTTCCCGTTTGACGGCCCATTTGGTCAGGATATGCACCAAGCTATGCAGCCACTCGCTGAGTCGATTATCCAAGAACCTGGACTGCTGTGGAAAATCTGGACCGAAAACGTCGAAACACAAGAAGCCGGTGGCATCTATTTATTTAGTGATGCGCCAGCAGCACAAGCCTACTTAGAGATGCACAGCGCCCGCTTAAGCGCCAGTGGTGTTACCGGCATTCGTGCTAAGTTATTTGACGTCAACCACCCTCTTAGCGAAATTTGTAAAGGTCCGATCCAATGACAACCAGTAAGCTCGATAAAATTCTAGCCCAAGCGCAGAAAGAAAATGAAAGCGGCTACCGACAAAAAGCTTTAAGAATGTACCCACACTTTTGTGGTCGTTGCAGTCGTGAGTTTAGCGGTAAGGGTCTGAGTGAATTAACCGTACACCACCGTGACCATAATCACGATAACAATCCATCCGACGGTTCCAACTGGGAACTGCTGTGCTTGTATTGTCACGATAATGAGCACCAGCGCCAAGTGGATCTGCATTATCAAAAAGAAGAGCGCGCCGGGCAAAAAGGTCCGCAGCAAACCTTTAAAGGCTTAGCAGGTCTTGCAGATCTTCTGAAGAAAAACGACAGCTAACAGGCTGTGCTCCATGCTACTTTTTCAGTAAGAAGCAGCGTGGAGCACAGTACTCACCCGTACAGTCAAACTTAGCCCGATCTGAAAATCAGATGCTTTTCCCAATCCTCATCAGCAACATCCACTTCGCTGACCATACGCCCGAGTCGTGAAATGCTTTCGGTATGCACCGCATCTGTATTGCCACAGACCAGATGATGCCAAACAAACAAATCTTTACCTTCACTGACCAAGCGATAAGCGCAGGTGGTGGGCAGCCATTTAAAAGACTCAGCCTGATCAGCAGTCAATTGAATGCAGTCAGCCACATAGCGTTTACGATCCGGATAATTGCTGCAACGCGCTGTATCTAAATCCAACAATTTACAAGCGATATTGGTGTAATACACTGCACCATCGTCTTCATCTTCAAGCTTTTGCAAACAGCATAAACCACAACCATCGCAGAGTGATTCCCACTCTTCCTGATCCAGTTCAGCTAAGGTTTTACGTTTCCAAAAGGGTTCAACAATTGCGGCCATTCTCTGCTCTACCTAGGCCAAGCACTATACTTGGCGGATATAATAATTAATCTTGCTTGCACTCAACTTTAACGCGCATTTTAATCACTGTAGTGCTAAAACGCGCAGTCAAATGTGCAGTTTCACCTGCCGCCAAACGGGCTTTACGTGTACGCGGGCTTTCTGGCCCATTGCGAAAACGCACTGTACAGACAGCAGCCTGCTGACCATAGTTATGTAACGAGACTGAAGCGCTATTATTACCTAAATCAGCAGTGGTCACGGCGATTTCAGCGCCATTAAGTTGCTGCTCAACTTCAAATGCAAAGGCAAAAGCCGCCACTGGACACAGCAGCGCTAAGATTATTAGATATTTTCTCATACTTTCTTCTCGCAACAGTCTAGCCATGCAGTGTAACGCATCAATCAATACAAACCGCCCACGCAATTAGAAAAGTGCGGAAAAAATGCTTTATTTGCCAGTAACAGCCATCTATCATCCTGTACTTCTCTTCTTTTATTTGACCAGCAGTCGCAGCATCACAGCGCAACACCTGCTGACTCCCACCTTAAATACAGTACGATTTAATCCTCTTATGCAAACATTTAATAGCGCAGTAACGACCATCAATGACTGGGTCTGGGGCACACCAATGCTGGTTGCCATTTTGGGCAGCGGCTTGTTTCTCATGCTGGCACTCAAATTCATGCCCATTCTTAATATCAAGCGCGGCTTTTTAGAGATTTGGAACGGCCGCGAGAAAGGTGATGCGAGCATCGGTCAAATCAGCCCCTTTGCGGCTCTAATGACCACGCTGGCGGCCACAGTGGGTACCGGCAATATCGCTGGAGTAGCGACTGCCATTGTTCTGGGTGGCCCAGGCGCTCTATTTTGGATGTGGTGTACAGCCCTAGTCGGTATGGCGACTAAATATTGCGAAGTAGTGCTGGCCGTGCACTTTCGCGAGAAAAACAGCAGCAAGCATTTTGTCGGCGGCCCCATGTATGCCATTAAAAATGGTTTAGGTCGTAAGTGGGCTTGGTTGGGCGCTTGCTTTGCTGTGTTTGGTGGTTTAGCCAGTTTTGGTATTGGTAATATGGTGCAGGTCAACAGCATGACCGCTGGGCTGGCGGTCTCTTTTGCTATTCCGGCTTGGATCAGCGGGCTGTGCATTATGGTGCTGGTGGGACTGGTTATTTTAGGCGGCATTCAACGCATTGGCGCAGTGGCACAAACTCTCGTACCTTTTATGTGTGTGGCTTACGTGATCACCACTGCATTTATTTTAATCAGCCATTACCAAGCGATTCCTGCTGCATTTGCCTTGATTTTTGATTCAGCATTTAATGGTCATGCAGCTGTTGGTGGCTTTGCCGGCGCAGCGATGATTGCGGCAATACGCTTTGGTGTAGCGCGCGGAGTATTCTCGAATGAGGCCGGCTTAGGTAGCGCGGGTATTGCACAAGCGGCAGGCACCAGTGACGACCCTGTAGTGTCTGGCTTAATTGGCATGATGGGCACCTTTATTGACACATTGATAGTGTGCACCATGACCGGCTTAGCCATTATTTGCTCGGGTGTCTGGAGCAGTGGTTTAAGTGGCGCGGCCTTATCATCTGCAGCTTTTGAGTCAGCGATGCCAGGCCTGGGTAACTATGTATTGACCACCGCTCTTGTGGTATTTGCCTTTACCACTATTTTGGGCTGGAGCTATTATGGCGAGCGCTGCTGGGAATTTTTATTAGGTCGGCGTGCCATTTTACCCTACCGTTTAATCTGGGTCGCGGTAGTGCCCTTAGGGGCTATTACGCAACTGGATACCGTATGGCTACTCGCTGACACCTTAAATGGTTTAATGGCGCTGCCCAACTTGGTTTCTTTACTGATGCTCAGCCCTGTGGTGATTAAACTGACTCAAGAGCACTTTGCTCAACGCTAGTTGGCTTGCGTGTCATTCATCGCGCTATAAGTGCCTTCAGGTACGCGCGACAACACAATATTCACTCGGCGATTGAGCGCGCGGTTAGCAGCAGTATTATTGGGCTTAAGTGGGTAGCGCTCACCATGGAAGCGCACTATCACTTGCTCCTCAGGTATACCTTGATCCAAAAAATACTGCTTGACCGTCAGCGCACGCTGACGAGAAATCTCACGATTACTTAAGCGGTTGCCCCAACTATCAGAGTGACCATCGACTTCAATCTTATTGACTGTAGGATCTTCTTTTAAGTAATCCACAATGGCTTTTAAGCGCTCTGTAGCTGACTCACTCAGCACCATATTGGTATCCACAAAAGCAATACGGGTTTGTTTAAGCTGATCAAAATTATAGGGTAGCAAGCTGGCTGTGCACTCTAAGTAACGCTGATACGCATCCGAAAAGCGTGCTGGCATAATGCGCACCTCAAGGCGATCACCTTCATTGGTGCGGTGACGAATCAGCGGTCCACGTCCTTCAAGCAAGCCAGTTAACAAACGCCCAGCCTGTAAAGGTGATGCATATAACGCATGACTGTTGGCCGGCACCAAGACAATCCCTAAGTTAATATCGCCTTGGCCAGCACGCCAAGGTGCTGCGGCAGCCAATAAAGTTGCTGAACCGCGACTGAGCCACGCTTCTTGTGCTTGCAGACGAAAGGTTGGACCTTCACCGGCACGACGCACAAATTCACCTTGACCAAAGCCTTGCACGGGCTGCGCCAGTCGGCACTCAAAACGATCACCTTCCACACTCCACTCAACATGCTCTAAGGGCGTTTGAAAGGTGATGGCTGAGGCAGGCAAAGCTAACAGGCTCGCCCATATCGAAAATACAGCTAAGCGCATTGCGCTCTCCAGTCACGAAAATACTTAATTAAGTTATCGGTCAGACTCAAGAAAACTTTAAAGCAGATGCCCGCATCGCGCTTTTACGGTAGCATTCTACTTATTCAAGATAAATTGACTGACTGGAAGCCTTCATGATTGACCGTCTTACCTTGCTGCGACCCGACGATTGGCATATTCACTTGCGCGATGGCGCATTTTTGCCACACACAGTTGCGGATGCCGCACGCACCTTTGCTCGTGCGATTATTATGCCTAACCTGGTTCCGCCCGTACGCAATACTGCACAAGCCGATCAATACCGCGCACGTATTTTAAATGCTCGTCCGGCACAGAGCAGTTTTGATCCTTTAATGGTGCTTTACCTCACGGATCACACTACAGCCCACGACATTCAAGAAGCTAAAGCCAGCGGCTTTGTGCATGCAGCCAAGTTGTATCCAGCGGGCGCTACCACCAACTCTGATTCTGGCGTGACTTCATTAGAAGCTATTTACCCAGCCCTCGAAGCCATGAGCGCTGTGGGTATGCCGTTGTTGGTGCACGGTGAAGTCACGCACAGTGACGTGGATATTTTTGATCGTGAAAAGCGCTTTATTGACGATCAGTTAGTCGGTTTAGTCCAGCGCTTCCCTGATTTAAAAGTCGTTTTAGAACACATCACTACAGCAGATGCGGCCCAGTTTGTCAGCGCAGCCAGCAATAAAGTTGCTGCGACTATCACCGCGCATCACTTACTGTATAACCGCAACCATATGTTAGCTGGCGGTATTCGCCCGCACTTTTATTGCTTGCCGATTCTCAAGCGCAACACACACCAAGAAGCGTTACTTGACGCCGCCACCAGCGGCTCAAGTAAGTTCTTTTTAGGTACCGACTCAGCACCCCACGCACAAAACGCCAAAGAAACTGCTTGTGGTTGTGCCGGTTGCTACACCGCCTATGCCGCCATTGAGTTATATGCTGAAGCCTTTGAGCAACGCAATGCGCTGGATAAACTCGAAGCCTTTGCCAGCCACTTCGGTGCAGACTTCTACGGCTTACCACGCAACCAAGACAGCATCACCCTAGTGCGCGAGCCTTGGACGGTGCCAGATTCCTTTGAGTACGCTGAGCAAAAACTGGTGCCACTGCGCGCTGGCGAAACCTTAAACTGGCGTGTATTGGGAGCTCAAGCATGAGCAACGATATCCCAGATTACGAGTTCGAAGAGTACATCAATAAAGAAAGCAACAACGCTCACGATAAGCACAGCGGTGGTTTAAAATCGGCCATGGCGCGTCGCTTCCGTGGCTATTTGCCCGTAGTCATTGATGTGGAAACCGGCGGTTTTAATTGCGCTACCGATGCGTTATTAGAAATCGCGGCGGTGATTCCAGCGATGGATGAAGACGGTTTGCTCTACGCCGAGCACACCTTATTTTTCCGCGTCAAGCCGTTTGAAGGCGCCAACATTGAACAAGCCGCGCTGGACTTTACCGGCATCAAGCTTGATCACCCATTGCGCATGGCCGTCACTGAAGATCACGCCCTAGGTGAGATTTTCAAAAGCGTACGCAAATCGCTGAAAGCCGCAGGTTGCAAGCGTGCCATTTTAGTCGGCCATAACAGCCACTTTGATTTGGGCTTTCTTAATGCGGCAGTGGAGCGTTGTGGCATTAAGCGCAACCCCTTCCACCCCTTCTCCAGCTTTGATACTGCAACTCTGGGCGGCCTTGCTTACGGCCAAACTGTTTTAGCTAAAGCCTGTGAAGCAGCTGATATCAGTTTTGATAGCCGTGAAGCACATAACGCACGTTACGATACTGAAAAAACGGCTGAACTGTTTTGCGGTATCGTCAACCGCTGGAAAGAAATGGGTGGTTGGGACGATTTCGAATAAACTTCGAGACTTTTAACTGCGCCAACAAAAACGGGCGCTCGGCAATTGATCACTGCCCAGCGCCCGTTTTTATTAACTCCAACCGTCCATGCGCTTACTTAAAACGGCGCTCAATCCCCTTTTCAACCAAAATCTTGGCTGAAATTTCTTCAACAGAAAAATGCGTCGTATTAATAAAATTAATATTTTCACGCTTAAACAAGCCTTCCACTTCACGCACTTCAAATTCACACTGCGCGTAACTGGCATAACGGCTGTTGGGCTTGCGCTCATTACGAATCGCTGCCAGACGGTCTGCATCAATGGTTAAACCAAAGAGCTTATCTTTATGCTCTTTTAACGAATTGGGTAGTTGTAAGCTTTCCATATCATCTTCGGTTAACGGATAGTTGGCAGCACGAATACCGTACTGCATCGCCATATATAAACAGGTTGGCGTTTTACCACAGCGCGAAACACCCACTAAAATAATATCAGCACTGTCATAATGACGCGTGCGCCCACCATCATCGTTATCCAGCGCAAAATGCACCGCTTCAATGCGCTCCATATAATTGGCACTGTGGGTAATAGAATGTGATTTACCCACCGAATAAGATGAGCGTTCATTTAATTCTTCTTCAAGCGGTGATAAAAAGCTGGAGAAAATATCCACTTTAAAAGTATTTGCAGTGGATAAAATAGCGCGAATTTCAGTATCCACAATAGTGTCAAAAACAATAGGACGTATGCCTTCACTTTCCGCAACAGCATTAATTTGCTGTACCATGGCGTGTGCTTTTTCAACAGTATCAATATAGGGCCGAGTTAAACGGCGAAAATCGATATTATCGAATTGAGCCAATAAACTTTGCCCCAGCGTTTCGGCAGTAATACCCGTTCCATCAGAAATAAAAAAAGCTGTACGTTTCATAATTGCCAAAAGCCTTAAGTCGTGAACATTTCTCGGTTAGTATAGGCAGGTTATTGCAATACATGTTGCCTAGCGACATTGTGACCCATTTTCCCCAAACAAGGCCAATAGATTAAACTGGCCCTTTCAATACAGACGTGGAGAGATCACCTTGGTTGAATACGTAGTTTCCCTCGATAAGCTCGGTAACCATGATGTTGAGCGTGTAGGGGGCAAAAACGCTTCCCTAGGCGAAATGATCAGTAACCTTGCCGGCGCCGGCGTTTCAGTACCGGGTGGTTTTGCGACCACCGCCCAAGCCTACCGTGACTTTATTGATGCCAATAATCTAGATGCGCGCATCCATGATTTACTGGATGCTTTAGACACTGACGATGTCAATGCCTTGGCTAAAGCTGGCTCACAGATCCGTCAGTGGATCTTAGAAGCAGATTTCCCAGCGCAACTGGATGCCGATATTCGTAGTGCTTTTGCACAAATGGCCAACGGCAATGACAATATGGCTGTAGCCGTGCGCTCCTCTGCGACAGCAGAAGACTTGCCTGACGCATCCTTTGCTGGCCAGCAAGAGACCTTCTTAAATATTCGTGGCGTGGATAACGTGATCTACGCTGCTAAAGAAGTGTTCGCCTCATTGTTTAATGACCGTGCTATTTCTTACCGTGTGCACCAAGGTTTTGACCACCGTAACGTGGCGTTATCTGTCGGTGTACAGCGTATGGTGCGCTCAGAAACAGCCGCCGCTGGTGTGATGTTCAGCCTGGATACCGAGTCAGGTTTCCGCGATGTGGTCTTTATCACTGGTGCTTACGGCTTGGGTGAGACCGTTGTACAAGGTGCGGTCAACCCTGACGAGTTTTATGTACACAAACAAACCTTAGCTGGTGGTCGTCCAGCGATTTTACGTCGCAACTTGGGCAGTAAAGCACTGAAAATGATTTATGGCAGCGACGCCAGTGCTGGCAAATCCATTGAAACAGTCGACGTGGACCAAGCCGAGCGCATGCGCTTTTGCCTGACCGATGCTGAAGTCTCTAACCTTGCCCAGCAAGCAGTGATTATTGAGCAACACTACGGCTGCCCGATGGATATCGAGTGGGCGAAAGACGGTGATGACGGTCAGTTGTATATCGTTCAAGCACGCCCTGAAACAGTTAAAAGCCGCAGTAACCTCAATGTCATGGAGCGCTACTTGCTCAAAGAGCAAGGCACTGTATTAGTTGAAGGCCGTGCTATTGGTCAACGTATCGGGGCAGGCTGTGTACGTATTATCAATGATGTCTCGGAAATGGATAAAGTCCAGCCAGGCGATGTACTGGTTTCAGATATGACCGACCCTGACTGGGAGCCGGTGATGAAACGCGCCAGCGCCATTGTCACTAACCGTGGCGGCCGTACCTGTCACGCAGCGATTATTGCCCGCGAACTGGGTATCCCAGCCGTAGTCGGTTGTGGTAATGCCACCTCTTTGCTGAAAGACGGTCAAGGCGTTACCGTATCCTGTGCGGAAGGTGATACCGGTTATGTGTTTGAAGGTGAGCTGAATTTTGATATTCGCACCAACTCAGTAGAAGCGATGCCTGATCTGCCCTTCAAAATAATGATGAACGTCGGCAACCCTGACCGCGCTTTTGATTTTGCGCAACTGCCCAACGAAGGTGTCGGTTTAGCCCGCCTTGAGTTTATTATTAACCGCATGATTGGCGTGCACCCCAAAGCGCTGCTCAACTTCGACAGCCTGCCGAGCGACTTACAAGACAGCATCGAAAAGCGCACTGCAGGTTACGCCAGCCCGATTGATTTCTATGTCGACAAACTGGTGGAAGGTGTCAGCACCCTCGCCGCTGCCTTCTGGCCCAAGAAAGTTATCGTGCGCCTATCTGACTTTAAGTCTAACGAATACGCCAACCTGATCGGCGGCAAGCTGTATGAGCCGACCGAAGAAAACCCCATGTTGGGTTTCCGTGGTGCTTCACGCTATATCAGCGAATCATTCCGCGATTGCTTTGAACTGGAATGCCGCGCAATGAAACGTGTGCGTGACGTGATGGGTTTAACCAACGTTGAGTTGATGGTGCCTTTCGTGCGTACTGTCAATGAAGCGGCACAGGTTGTGAGCTTGCTTGAAGAGTACGGCCTTAAGCGCGGCGAAAACGGTTTACGCCTGATTATGATGTGCGAGTTACCGTCCAACGCCTTATTAGCAGACGAATTCTTGGAGCACTTTGATGGTTTCTCCATCGGTTCCAACGATATGACGCAGCTGACCTTAGGTCTAGACCGTGACTCAGGTGTGATTGCACACTTGTTTGATGAGCGTGATCCTGCAGTGAAAAAACTGCTATCGATGGCCATCCAAGCCTGTAACAAAGCCGGTAAATACATCGGTATTTGTGGCCAAGGCCCATCGGATCACCCTGATCTTGCGCGCTGGTTAATGGAGCAAGGCATCGAAAGTGTGTCGCTCAACCCTGACTCTGTCTTAGACACTTGGTTCTTCCTCGCGGAAAACAACTAAGCACTGCACTTAGCTGTGCGCTGGAAAACAGCGCACAGTTGAGTTTGAGCCTCAGCTCTATCTAACTTAAGCCCTACCTACAACATCCCTTCCTGCACACACCTGAGCGCTTAGTCACTCAGCTTAAGCACCGTCCCACACCAAGACCGGTTATAAGAAACTCTTTTTATATAACCATATAGCTAATCATTCCTTTTGCAGCAGCAAACACTGTGCGATCATTGCGCCACAGTTATAGGAGTCATTGCTATGAAACATTTTTACGCCAGTGTGGCGTTTTTTTTATCCCTGATTTTGACTCATGCACAGGCTGCCATTCATCAGCCATTGCTCGAAGCAGCTCAATTATCTGAGGCCATCACGACCGAAGCGCAATTGCGTATCATCGATATTCGCAGCCCTGAAGATTTTGCCGCAGGTCATATCCCTCAAGCATTATCAGCACCTTATGGTCAGTGGCGCGGCCCAGCACACAACCCAGGTCAATTGGCGGATGACGCTTATTTTCAAGACTTAGTGCGCAAGCTGGGTTTAACCCAAGATCAACCGATAGTAGTGTATTCCAGCGGTGTGGATGAAACCGACTTTGGCGCTGCTGCACGCGTTTACTGGACTTTAAAATACCTAGGCTTTACTGACTTAAGCATTCTCAATGGCGGCTTACAACAATGGCAGCAGGCTACTAGCACGCAAGCGACAACGGTGCCAGCCAGCCAAGTGACAGTGCACAGCAATCCCAAGTTAGTGATTTTTAAAGACGAGTTACTGGATAAAATTACCCAGCACGATACAACTTATCAGCTACTTGATGCCCGTCCGCCCATTTTTTATCAAGGCCAAGTTAAAGCACCCACGGCCAGCACCAGCGGTACTATTGCTAGTGCGCAAAATATTCCTTTTGGTCAGTGGTTTAATAGCAATGACACCCGCCTGCGCCCAGTAGCAGAAATCAAACAACTGGTCGCCGAGCAAGGTTTGGCGCAGGCTCAAGAAACCGTATCTTTTTGTAATACAGGTCACTGGGCCGCAACCAACTGGTTTGTACTCTCAGAACTGGCCGGCTTACAAGATGTACGCCTCTACCCTGCTTCACTGGCTGAGTGGACACAAGCTCAAGAAGGTTTGCCGATGGAGAATACACCCAGCCGTTTCGAACAAATCAAATCCAAGCTTTCTCAGTTAGTGAAGAATTAATATGAACAATCGTTTAGCGCTCACTGTCGTTTTCGCAGTGTTTACCGCGTTTTTATTCTGGTTTGTCTCGGTCCGCCAAAGTCTATTATTCTTAGTAGGTATTGGCTTAGGTACAGTTTTGGCCGGCGCCCGCTTTGGCTTCACCACCGGCTGGCGCAATCTGATTGAAAAGCGTGATGCCAGTGGTGTCTTTGCACAAATCTTACTGTTGGCCATTGCCGCTGCCTTCTCTATGCCGTTATTAGCCAGCTTCCCAACGGAACTTAGCGCTGCATTAGGCCCACCGAGCATCAGCTTATTGATTGGTGCTTTAGTGTTTGGTGGCGCGATGCAGATTGCTGATGGTTGTGGTTCTGGTACGTTGTATAAAGCAGGTCTTGGTATTCCATTAAATATGGCGATATTGCCAGTGTTTGCGTTGGGTAGTTTCTTAGGCTCAGCCCACTTAGGCTGGTGGCTGGATTTAGGGCATTTAGAGCCTGTGGCCCTAGTCGATGAAGTCGGTTTAGGTGGTGCACTGGGTTTAACTTACCTTGGTTTACTACTGGTCGGCCTCGCCGCTTGGTGGTGGTCAAAAACCAATACAACGGTGCACAGTCTCTTCAATAAAAAACTGATAGTGGGCGCTGTGGTCATTGCGATCCTCGCTGTACTTATTTTAGTGATTGCCGGCAAGCCGTGGGGCGTGGTGTATGGCTTTGGTTTATGGGCAGCGAAGATTGCGCAAGCCGGTCATCTGTTTGACCCCAGCACCAATGCGTTTTGGAGTCAGCCTGTCAATGCAATGGCACTTGAGCAGTCAGTCTTTTTAGACTTAACCTCGATTACTAATATCGGTATTTTAGCCGGTGCACTGTGGATTCTCTCACGTAACAAGTCCGGTGTAGCGAAAAAGCTCAATACCCAACAATGGATTGTCGGCATTGTTGCAGGCTTTTTACTGGGCTACAGTTCGCGCCTAGCCTTTGGCTGTAATGTGGGCGCGATGGTCAGCGGTATTTCCACCGGCAGTATTCATGGCTGGATTTGGGTGGTGATGGCCTTTTTAGGCTCACTGATGGGTGTACGTGTGCGCCGCTATTTTGGATATTAAGATGAATAAATTACGTATTGTGGTGTTTTGGACACTGTTAATTGGCTTCTTTGTCTGGGATTGGCACACAGCGCAGCCAGTCAACTTACGCCTAGAAGCACCAGTGATTGCCATCGGCTCGGGTCAAGCTCCATCCGGTGGGCATTGCGCTACTTTCTAAATGTTAAAATCTAGCAGTTAAAAAATAGCCGAACTCAAGATCAATTGAGTTCGGCTATTTTCATTGTACCTAGGGCTAGCGCCTGCTCGCTTAAACCTCTAAACGAATACCCGCCGAGACTTGCTTACTGCCTACAGCCGGCAGTAACACACCCTCTTGATAATCTGAGATAAACACTTCAGCCGCTTGTGTGACTGTGGTTTGAATCACTAAACGCACACGACTGCCCAATACTTTAGCTTCGACCAACTCCACTTGCTCGCCATCAATCCACGCTTGGCCACTGAGCATTTGGAAAGTTTGATCAAGCACCACACGATACACCTGACCTTCAGCACTGAGCCATTCCCATGTGCCTTGTAAAGGTGCTGGTACCACCCACTTATACAGATACACTCCACCCATCGCGCGCTTGGCATCTGGCTGCCAACGCCCCATATTAAAAGCATGGGCAATAATACGGGTACCGGGTTTGAGCTCAGTTAAAATACGGGCTTTAAGCTTCACGTTCAGTGATGGTAATAAATAGAGGGTCAGGACAGTGGCTTCACTGAAATCAACCGTCAGCAAATCTTCCTGCAAAAACTCAACTCTATCCTCAACCCCAATCGTGCTAGCTAAAGCATTGGCTTCGGCAATACGACGTGGATCCATATCGACACCAATAGCCCGCGCACCACGTTCCATTGCCGCAGCAACCACGATACGACCATCACCACAACCAAGGTCATAGAGCACATCATCTTTAGTCACCGCAGCCATTTTCAGCATAGCTTCAACCACTAATTCATCGGTTGGCACAAAGATGACATCAAGTTCAGCATCCACCTTGGTAAATCCTTCTTCAAAAATCAATTCAGTAAACAATAAAAACACCTAGCAGGTTAACAAAGCAATCAGCGTCCACTCATCATAAGATTAATGACCCTTAATGCGTAGATCGTGACATATATTCTGCGATTCAGCATATATCTGCAGAACATTGTATACCTAGATGCAGCAAAACCCTAAGAGCGACTGCGCAAGCAGCAAGCCCACACTAAAGCAGAGTGCGACATCAAGGAGCAACAATTACTTTGCAGTTTAGTATAATAAATGCCAATTCTACACTGCAGAGTGCTTATCTGTGCTTCTGCGCACAATGGAGATCTGTATGAAATACATCACATGGCTCAGTAAAAACTTGAGCTTAAGCATTCCATTATTTTTATTACTGGGCTTGGGCACCGGCCTTACTTTACCCACCGCGCATCTGAGCATGCTCATTGCGCCACTGACCCTGCTGATGGTGTATCCGATGATGGTCGGCGTCAAACCTAAGCAACTGCTGGTGGGCGGTGATAATGCGGTGCAAGGCTGGGCCATTGCCATCAACTTTATCTTGATTCCTGCGGTGGCCTTTGCATTGGGGCGTATCTTTTTTGCTGAGCAACCTGAATTAGCCTTGGGCTTATTGCTTGCAGCGCTGCTACCCACCAGTGGTATGACTATTTCTTGGACGGGTTTTGCCAAGGGTAATGTACCGGCTGCGATTAAGCTGACGTTGATTGGTTTATTTCTTGGCTCATTACTAACACCTTTTTACGTCAAGGTGCTGCTCGGTTCAGAAATCCCGGTCAAACTCGGCTTGGTATTTCAGCAGATTATTATGTTTATCGCTCTCCCACTCATTGCCGGTCAAATCACTCGCGCAGTGCTGGTACGCAAACATGGTGTGGAAATTTTTCAGAAAAAATTCGCACCTAAATTCCCACCGTTCTCCAGCTTAGGAGTACTGGGTATTGTCTTTGTCGCTATGGCGCTAAAAGGTCCGAGTTTAATTGACTCACCCAGCTTGGTACTGCGCTTATTGCTACCGCTACTCCTACTGTACGGCATCAATTATGTCGCCAGTACTGTCATTGCTAAAAAACGCTTAAACCGTGGCGATGGCATTGCCTTAGTCTATGGCACAGTCATGCGCAACCTCTCAATTGCCCTTGCTTTATCAATGACTGCCTTTGGTGAGGCAGGAGCACAGGCAGCGCTCCTGATTGCATTGGCCTATATAATCCAAGTGCAATCCGCTGCGTGGTATGTGAAATTTTCTGAAAAACTATTCCCTATAAAAGAATAAAAAGAAATCGCACTGAGCGAGGGGGAAACACAAAACAACTCACACTCACTATTGACTGGATAAAAGCCACAGCAGAGTTACCATTGCTGTGGCTTTTGCATTTTCACAGGACACTCGATGACTGTTATTCTAGTTTTACACGCTTATTAGTTCTAACATTTACCACTCGCATCTTGCTGCGTGATGATCTCTCCCCAACTGGTCGCCTTGCTTGGTTTATGGTTTTATGTGTTGCAAGACAAGCAGATAACCCAAGCCATCAGTGAGCGCCAGCAAGATTATCTATGTGGCGAGAGCCATTGCTACAAACAACCTCAACTGCGATTACTTTCCATAGGACGCTGCTACTGATGCACTCACCACTTCGCTGCAAAGCCATTATTTTATCTTTATGCCTATTCTTGGGTTCGCTCGGTTCTACAACCTACATCTATGCCAGTGACATTATTTTTGCCTCATGGAATATTCAGCATTTAGGCCAAGGTGATCACAAGAAATACAACGCTTTAGCTGCTATCGCAGGCAAAGTTGACGTGCTCGCCATTCAGGAAGTCATGAGCGAAGATGGTGTATTACGACTCAAAAAAGCAGTCGAAAAACATACAGATGAACCATGGAGTTATCTAATCTCACGCCCAGTGGGTTCCAAAAGCTATCAGGAAATGTACGCGTTCTTATGGCGTAACTCTGCCGTTGAGTCCGTACGCAGCCAGACAATCTATCCAGACAAAGGTGATCGTTTTATTCGTGAACCATTCTCGGCAAAATTCAAATCAAAACATGACGCTAGCGAACTTGCCATAGGTACGGTGCATATCTTATACGGTCAAGGCGTGACAGACCGGACACCTGAAATTAAAGCTTTGGCCGACTATTGGCGCTGGATGCAAACCACCTACCCTGGCACTCCTATCATCCTTGCCGGTGACTTTAATATGCCACCTACACATGAATCGTGGAGCGCATTAAAACGGTACGCAAAGCCTTTAATTACTGAAGGCGCCAGCACTTTATCAGAGAAAAACGGACAATATGCCAACCTCTACGACAACATCTGGGTCGGCCTTGATACACAGCTCAAGATTGGTCAGGCAGGCATTATCGCCTTCCCGAAAATGCTTAAACTCAATCACAAAGATAGCCGTAAACACATGTCTGATCATGCGCCGGTTTATATGACGCTCGGCGCTGCTAGATTAGATGACAGTGTAGTCACCATCATCACCCCTGAATCACATTTCAGCCTGCCAGACACACCCGAAGAGATTCTCAGTCTCGCACTGGCTTTAATCATTGCACTCTTGGCAATTTTAACCACAAAAAATAAAACTCGCCGACAAAAGCTCATGATGGCTTGGAAAGAAATCCAGAAAACCATGAAGAAACACAAGCGTTCTAAATAGGTGTCAAAGACGCTATGGCTGAGCAATCATATGCTGATCGACAGTTTCAGCACCTGTAGCTGAAACTCGACTGTGATCAACAGCAGAAACAAAAAAGCGCCCATCACGAGCGCTTTTTTGTATGTACAACAGGTAGCAGCTTAGAAGCTATCGCCAGGAATACGTACCCAGCCTTCCATCAGCACACGTGCACTGCGGCTCATAATGGCTTTTTTCACCACCCACTTGCCGTTTTCCTGCGCTGCTTCAGCACCAACACGTAAGGTACCGGAAGGATGACCAAAGTTCACCGCTTGGCGATCCACGCCGCCGGCTGCTAAGTTAACTAAAGTCCCCGGAATCGCTGCAGCCGTACCAATCGCCACCGCGGCAGTACCCATCATCGCATGATGTAACTGCCCCATGGATAGCGCACGCACTAACACATCAATATCAGCGGCTTTGATCTCTTTACCACTGGACGCTGTGTAGTCTGCAGGCGCTGCGACAAAGGCCACTTTGGGCGTATGCTGACGCGCAGCAGCCTCAGCAACATCTTTGATTAAGCCCATTTTCACTGCGCCGTGCGC
>DATERP010000199.1:0-4888 GCA_035271385.1 Thiopseudomonas sp.
TCTTCGTGCGTTGGGCCAACACAGAATTCACGCTGGTGGCGGTCTTTTAAACGCAACAGTTCAGGGCCGTATTGTTCCCAGCGGCCAGATTCCTGCCAAAGCTCTGCTGGCTGAATTGATGGCATCAGTACTTCTAATGCACCGGCAGCGTTCATTTCTTCACGCACAACTGCTTCAGCTTTACGCAGTACACGTAAGCCGAGCGGTAGCCAAGTGTAAAGGCCTGAAGCAAGGCGGCGGATCATGCCCGCACGCAGCATCAGTTGGTGGCTAATCACCACAGCATCTGCTGGGGTTTCTTTTAATGTGGAAAGCAAATACTGGCTGGTACGCATGGTTAAGATCTACATTCGAAAGGTGAAAGAGGGCGTTATTGTAACGCATTTGTCTGAAGTGGGCGTATTGCGGCTGTAGCAAATTGTTTTGTATTAAATTTTTGATGATTGTTGCACAGTCCTAAAACAAGAAACCCAGCCGAGGCTGGGTTTCTTGAGTGATGCGAGTTTACCGCCTAGGCATTATAAAATGCTTAATGGGTACTCAACAATCAGACGTACTTCGTTGACGTCTGGATTGCCAGCTGCATCGTTCGCGCGGTATGTAGCTTGACGCAAGCGGAAAGATAAATCTTTCGCTGCACCGCTCTGTAGAACGTAACGAGCTTCAACGTCACGTTCCCAGTTTTTACCGTTGTTCCTGTTAGTATCAGCAATGCTTTGGTCTTTAATATTAGAGCCACGTACATAGCGGGTCATAAAGCTTAAGCCTGGCACACCAAAGGTCGCCATATCGATGTCATAACGTGCTTGGAATGATTTTTCACCTTGTTGGGTAAAATCATTAAATTGAACGTCGTTCAGCAGATAAACAGAGCCGCCGCCATCGTATCCGTAAGCATAGCCACTGCCGCCAGTTGAGCGCTGGTGACCAACGGTAAATGTATGTGCATCAAGGGTGTAAGCCGCCGCTAAACTCCAGATGTCGTTTTTACTAGTGCGCTCGCCTGGTACGTTATCTTTCATATTGTACTTTGTGTTGTACATATTGAAGTCAAAGTTCAAGCTCTGAGCATCAGCAATTGGCAATGTGTAGTTAACATTGGTGTAATGTTTTTTAGACTGCGCGCGACCTTCACCTTTATGACCTAATTTAGCGTCAGCGTAGTAATAAGCCGCACTTAAATCATCTGTAAAGTTGTAGCGACCACCAACTAAATCTAAAGAACGTAAAGTTCCAAAATTATCGTCAATAACGCTGTCATGGAAGGTCTGATCCATTGCTGTTAAAGCAGTGAAGTGACCTAAGTTTAGCTCTAAGTTTTCAATTTCGTTACTGGTTACTAAGAAACCAGTTGCAGTTTCTGGTAATAGACGAGCATCGTCAGTTGACAGAACTGGTAGATCAACAAACTGCTCACCGTACTTTAGTGTGGTGTTAGAAAGACGAGCTTTCACTGCACCACCAGCTTGGCTGTAGTTGTCTTGTGCTTTACCTGAGCGACCATCAGTTGGGAACATATTGTTACCGTGAGTACCGCCGCCTGAATCCAGTTTGATGCCTTGTAAACCAAAGGCATCAACACCAAAACCTACAGTACCTTGGGTGAAACCAGATTCGTAAATAGCTTTTAAGCCTAAACCTGACTCTTCACGGTAGCTTTGGTCTGCTTTTGGGTTGTTACGGAAGTCGCGGTTGAAATACAGTGCGCGTGCATGTGCATCAAGCGTACTGTCTTCGATAAAACCTTTTGACTCAGACTGCTGGCTAGCAACTGCTAACTGTGTGCTTGCTGCGGCTACTGCTAAGGCAATAACGCTCAACTTAATCATTTGCATGGAAATGCTCCTGGATTGATTTTGAAGATTGCTTTGCCTGCAAACATTTGCCGGCAGGACTTACTCAATTAAACGGGACATAGCATAGATGGAAATTTTCAATGCGGCTAGTCCTTCATCTTATCCATTCAGCTAATATTCAGAATTTTTATGTTTTTCAGACATAAGGAATTAAACTCTTTATAGTGCGTTGTGTGTAATTTTGACTGTAATTTACCGCGTAAAGGTTGAGGTTTAGGCATGTTTGAGATGGATAAGCGCTTAGCAGGCGACACTGTGGTTTTGGGTGATTTTGCTCTCAGTCGCGTTTTGCTAATGAATGACAGTCGTTACCCATGGCTGATTTTAGTGCCACGCATTGCTGATGCAAGTGAGGTTTTTGAGCTGAGTGCAGAGCAGCAGCAGCAACTTTGGCAAGAAACGAATACCGTAGCGCAGATGCTTAACAGCGCGTTTAATGCCGATAAAATAAATATTGCGACCTTAGGTAATGTGGTCAAGCAATTGCACATGCATATTGTAGTGCGTATGCAAAATGACGAGCAATGGCCTGCGCCGGTCTGGGGTCGAGGTGCTGCGCAGCCGTACACTGAGGGTGCGCTGGTAGAGATACGTGAGCGTTTGCAAGCAGCATTAGCAACGCACCTGTTAGCTGACAATAAGGTTGGATTATGAGTTTAGCAGCGCAGATTGCCGAATTAGAAATGCGTCAAGCCTTCCAGGATGACACTATTCAAGCATTAAATGATGTCATTGTTGAGCAGCAGATGGCGTTGACGCGTATACAGAAGCAGTTGGAGCTGTTGGCGCAGCGTCAAAATGATATGCATAACCAGTTTGATGAAACTCCCAATGATCCCCCTCCGCACTACTGAGTTAGAACGGCAGCAGTGATCTCGTCTTGCAGCCCTCGTAGAGTAACTGCCGAGGGTTGCAAGACGAGCTGGCTTAACGTCCCCAGATGCCCAGTATGTCTAGCATACGGTTCGAGAAAGCCCATTCGTTATCATACCAAGCCAGTACTTTTACCAGTTTGCCTTGTGCACGGGTTTGCGTTAGATCAGCAACGCAGGACACTGGGTAACCGTTAAAATCACAGGACACCAAAGGCTGCTGGTTGCACTCCATTACACCCTCAGGCAACTGCGCGGCTGCGGACATTAAGATTTGATTAATCTCTTCAGTGCTGGTGTCGCGTTCGGCAATAAAGCTTAAATCCACTAACGACACGTTTTGTGTTGGCACCCGTACTGCCATGCCGTCTAAACGACCAGCAAGCTCAGGTATAACTAAGCCGATGGCTTTTGCAGCACCCGTGCTGGTTGGGATGATTGAGCTGGCAGCTGCGCGTGCCCGGTAAGGGTCAGAATGGCTTTTGTCGAGCAAGTTTTGATCGTTGGTATAGGCATGAATAGTGGTTATCATGCCTTGAGCGATACCGACACCTTTATGCAGTGCTTGAGCCAGTGGAGCTAGGCAGTTAGTGGTGCAGGATGCATTGGAGACAATTTTCTGTTGCTGCAGTTGTTGATGGTTTACACCGTATACGACAGTCAGATCGGCACTGTCCATAGGGTGAGCAAGTAACACGCGTTGTGCTCCGGCATGCAAATGCTGTTCAGCTTGTGAGCGTTGCTTCATGCGTCCAGTGCATTCTAAGACCACATCAACTTTGAGTGCTTGCCAAGGAAGTTGTGTCGCATCAGGTTGTTTGAGTATGCGAATAGATTGTTCGCCAATGATTAAATGTTCGTCTTGCAGTTGTACATCATGACTAAAACGGCCAAAGGTCGAATCAAAGCGTGTGAGGTGGGCTAAGATTTTTGCATCACTTAAGTCGTTGATGGCTACGATTTGTATTTCTTTGTCCAGTCCGCGCTCAAATAAAGTACGCAGTATATTGCGCCCAATGCGCCCGTAACCGTTAATGGCAATGCGAAGCATAAAGACTCTCCTTGAGTTGTTATTATCCGTAACTTTAATTGCGTAGACCGCCAAAAGTAGCGCAGCCGGTCAGTGTTTCTTGGTTCCATTGCAGTTGAGCTTGTAGGTGGTAAACCGTACCGCTCATGCTATCAATACACTGTTTGGGTGTGATCCACAGTTTTAGATTTTGCTCATTGGCTTCGCTGCTAATATAAAAGCGGCCATTGCCCAGCTCTTCTTCAATATAGGGAAGGGCGATTGAGGCTTGATCTATTTGATTGAAAATTAAACCGCGTGGTGTTTGTAAAATCGACCAGAACGGTTCATTACCGCTGGCTCTTAATTGTAGGCGTACAAGATCTGGATCGTTGCAGGCTGGGCCTTGGGTTTGTAGGCGATAGCGTTGCGTAGGTATGAGGTGTTGCGTTGTTGTATCAATGTAAGCGCTGATATCAGCAAAGATCTCTTGAGGTGCCTCAGCAAGCATTGGCATCAGTTCTTGGTTGAGTTCTGTTGAGGTATCTACAATATAGCTGTGCTGCGTATCGCAAGGTTGAAACAGCCACTGGCCTGCACTATGGCTTAGGCTGCCTTGCATGCGGGTGCTGATTTGGCTGCTGCTTGTATGAGTCATTGAGCTATAAAGCTGGCAGGCGCTCAGTGACGCAATCAAGGTCAGTAGGCTGAGGGTACGCAGAAAGTGCATGGCTATCGATTCCGTGAATATAGGTAGTCATGCAACAGTAGCATTCTCTAGCGCTGTCGGCACTAGGCAAGCTGGGTGTGTTTATTGCTGGGCGGTTGTTATTGTCTGTTGCTTGAGGTCAGCGCAGTCATGCTGATTTAAGCTGGGCGGGTGTCTTTTCAATAGGCAATAAAAAAGCCCTTAAGCATTGCTACTTAAGGGCTTTTATATTTGGAGGCCGAGGCCGGAATCGAACCGGCGTTCACGGATTTGCAATCCGCTGCATAACCACTCTACCACTCGGCCTAAACAAAAACGCCGCACTAAGCGGCATTCTTGATGACAATTTGGAGCGGGAAACGAGACTCGAACTCGCGACCCCGACCTTGGCAAGGTCGTGCTCTACCAACTGAGCTATTCCCGCATATGTCTTGGTGACGGG
>DATERP010000200.1:0-3341 GCA_035271385.1 Thiopseudomonas sp.
GTTTGAGAACCATTTGCGCGCAGTCGCTGGTTTGCCTTTAGGCTCAACCGCTAGCGTCGGTCACAGTGCCATGCTGAACTTTATTGGCAGCGTGCCAGAAACGGCTAAAGTACTGGCTATTGCTGACTGCCATTTGCATGACTACGCCAAAGAGTTCAAAGCAGGTCGTAAAGTCGGGCATGCCACCTTACGTAGCTACAGTGCGCAGCAATTGCAGCAGCAGATTGCCAAGTTAGAAGCGTTAATTGAGCAGCAATAGGTGTTGAACCCTAGCGGGTGCGGGTTGTCTATTGATGACACAGTAATCAACATGCAAAGGAATACAGTATGGGCATCTTAGGCACATTAGTTATTGGGTTTTTAGTGGGCATTCTTGCGCGCTTTTTCAAGCCTGGCCCCAGTGGCTTAGGCTTGATTATGACTATTATTTTAGGTTTAGCAGGTTCGGTTGCTGCGACTTACGGTGGTCAAGCTTTAGGCATCTATCAAGCGGGGCAACCTGCAGGTTTTATCGGTGCAGTCGTGGGTGCGATTGTCTTGCTGTTTATCGTTGAAGCATTGCATAAGCACTAAGTACAGATGATACGTTATCTATTGTTGTGTGTGTTGCTGTGTGTCGGCACAGCACAGGCAGGGTTAGACGAAACCGATTGGCTGGATCTTATGCCCGAAGCCGATCGTAAAGCCTTGTTAGATATGCCGGAAATAACCCACGATACGCCTGAGGCGGACAGTGGGTTTTACTCATCTGAGAATGGTGGTTTGCGTACGGCTGATAAAAATATGCCGGATTTTATGTATTCAGCGCAAACTGTGCCGGAACTGGATGGTCGCAAGATGTTATTAGGCGGTTATCCAGTGCCCTTAGAAAGCAATGACAAGGGCGACTTCATTGAGTTTTTTTTAGTGCCCTATCCTGGTGCATGCATTCACGTACCACCGCCACCACCCAATCAAATTGTTTTTGTACGCTACGCAAAAGGCATGGCTCTGGATGATATTTATGCGCCGATTTGGGTTGAAGGTATCTTGAAAGTTGAAGGTGTTAGTAATGAGTTGGCTGACTCAGCTTATGTGCTTGAAGCACAAAAAGTTGAGTTGATAACTGAATAATTAATGCGATCAAGTCATCTAGGTCAGCAGTATCGCTTGACTTTGCGTTGCGTAAAATGCCATTTTTTAATTGTTTAAACTCGATAACTTCTTGGGTCGAAAACCCTGATACTTTAATATTGCTTTATTAATGCCTTAGGCGATTGAGTTAAATGATGCTGAAGAAAATTTCTGTTGCTGATGTTAAACAAGGCATGTACATCGACGAATTATGTGGTTCGTGGATGGATCATCCTTTTTGGAAAACAGGTTTTTTAGTCAGTGATCCTATTGATTTAAATAGGCTTAAACAAAGTGCAGTAACGGAAGTTTGGATTGATGTTTCAAAAGGCTTGGATTTGGCCGATAGCGTCAATAGTGAAGCTCCTGTGGATGCTGAAATGCGTGCAGAGGCCCTGTTACAGGCAGTTACAACTGGGTCGCAGTTAGAAACAGTACCATTAGCAGATGAAATTCAGCGTGCGTTAAAAATTTGTCAGCGTTCTAAGCATGCAGTAATGAGTATGTTTTCTGAAGTGCGCATGGGCAAGGCTATCGATGTTGACGCAGCGGATGAACTCGTTAGTAGTATGATGCGCTCGATTGTACGTAATCCTTCAGCTCTTTTGAGCTTAGTGCGTTTGAAAAATGCTGATGAATACACTTACATGCATTCGGTCGCCGTGTCGGCATTGATGATTGCCTTAGCTCGTCAACTAAATATCAGCGAAGACCTGGTACAAAAGGCTGGTTTAGCAGGCTTGATGCATGACATTGGCAAGATGATGATTGATGATGCCATTCTGAATAAGCCAGGTGCTTTGACCGATGAGGAATTTGCTAAAGTGCGCTTACATCCAGTCTATGGAG
This sequence comes from Thiopseudomonas sp., assembly GCA_035271385.1. Classification (GTDB taxonomy): domain Bacteria; phylum Pseudomonadota; class Gammaproteobacteria; order Pseudomonadales; family Pseudomonadaceae; genus Denitrificimonas. Next base: position 1,963 of record DATERP010000200.1, read on the forward strand.
CTAAGTTACTTATCGACAGTAAGAGCGTTATTTGTCCTCAGGTTTACGACGTGTGCTTGCATCATCATGAAAAATTTGATGGCACCGGCTATCCGAAAAAGCTGAAGGGTGAGCAAATTAGCTTGTTTGCACGTATGGCCGCAGTTTGTGATGTCTACGATGCCATTACGTCTGATCGACCTTATAAAAAAGGCTGGGGGCCAGCTGAGTCTTTGCAGCGTATGGCGCAGTGGCAAGGCCATTTTGATTCTGATGTTTTTCAGGCTTTTGTGCGTACTATGGGAATTTACCCCGTTGGCTCATTAGTACGTTTGAGCAATGGCAACTTAGCAGTGGTGACTGAAAAAAACGAGCAATCACTGTTAAAACCCAAGGTGAAAGTGTTTTTTTCCACTAAAGCAAAAATGCCGATTGAGCAAAAAACGATTGATTTGTCTAAAGCTTACTGCACTGAAAGTATAGTGGCTCGTGAGAGTGCCGAAGATTGGGGCTTTCGTAATCTAGAAGACCTATGGCTTGAGTAATTGCGCTAACATAGCTGTCTAACCCCATATTTATGTGCTGCTGATTTTGTTTGCAGTGACAGCTTTTTATTGGACAGTGAGAACGCTATGCAGCCTTTTATTATTGCCCCATCTATTTTATCTGCCGACTTTGCCCGTTTAGGTGAAGACGTTGATCGTGTGCTCGCCGCTGGCGCAGATACCATTCACTTTGATGTGATGGACAACCACTATGTACCGAACCTCACCATCGGGCCTATGGTGTGTAGTGCATTGCGTAAATACGGTGTGACTGCGCCGATTGATGTGCACTTAATGGTTAAGCCTGTCGATCGCGTGATTGGCGACTTTATTGAAGCCGGTGCCAGCTATATTACCTTTCACCCGGAAGCCTCTGAACACGTCGATCGCTCTTTGCAGTTGATTAAGCAAGGCGGCTGTAAAGCCGGTTTAGTGTTTAATCCGGCCACACCTTTAGATGTACTCAAGTACGTCTTAGATAAAGTCGATATGGTGCTGTTGATGAGCGTCAATCCAGGTTTTGGTGGGCAGTCTTTTATTCCAGGAACCTTGGATAAGCTGCGTGAAGCGCGTGAAATTATTGATGCCAGTGGTTTGCCGATTCGCTTGCAAGTAGATGGCGGCGTCAATGTGCAAAATATTAAAGCCATTGCGCAGGCGGGTGCCGATACCTTTGTTGCCGGTTCGGCGATTTTTAATGCGCCTGATTACGCGCAAGTGATTGCTGCGATGCGCGCAGAGCTGGCAGGTGTGCAGAAGTGAAAGTATTAGCAGGTGTGTTGGGCGGGCAATTACCCAAGTTGGTGATGTTTGACTTAGACGGCACTCTAATTGACTCAGTACCTGACTTGGCCA
>DATERP010000201.1:0-7972 GCA_035271385.1 Thiopseudomonas sp.
CGCTTTATGGATGCTTTACCCACTGTGCAAGATTTAGCTGCAGCCCCTTTAGATGAAGTGCTGCACCTGTGGACGGGGCTGGGTTATTACACCCGTGCGCGTAATTTGCATAAAACCGCGCAACAGGTGTGTGAGCACTACCACGGTGAGTTTCCACGCAGCGCCGAAACCCTAGCGACTCTGCCCGGTATTGGTCCATCCACTGCGGGAGCCATTGCTAGCCTGAGTATGGGGCTACGCGCACCGATTCTCGATGGCAATGTTAAACGCGTCTTAGCGCGCTACAGCGCTGAGCCTGATTACCCTGGCAGCACGCCAGCAACTAAGCGCTTATGGCAGCTATCTGAACAGCTTACGCCGCAGCAGGATGTGGCGCATTACACGCAAGCCATGATGGATTTGGGCGCCACACTCTGTACGCGTAAACAACCTGAGTGCCAACGCTGCCCCGTTATGACAGGCTGCGTCGCTTACCAAACCGATCAGCAACATCTGCTACCTAGGCCGCGTCCACGCAAAGAAGTACCGGTACGACGCATTACGATGCCGATCCTCACCAATCAAGACAATGCTATTCTCTTGCAGCAACGCCCTGCAGAAGGTATTTGGGGCGGTTTATGGAGCTTGCCAGAGTTGAGTGATATTGAATTACTCGAGCCTTTACTGCGCCAGCATCAGCTGATTGAGCAAGCGCAACGGCGTATTGAACCGCTGCGCCATACCTTTAGCCATTTCCATTTAGATATCGAGCCTTGGCTGGTGCAGGTGCAGGTGCACAGCAACGCGCCACTTGGCGTAGCCGAAAGCAATTGGCTCTGGTATAACCCAAGCAATCCACCGCGTTTAGGTTTAGCAGCTCCGATTAAGGAGTTGCTTGAGCGCGCACTTATTCAGTTACAACTGGAGATTTAAGATGACTCGTATGGTTATGTGCCGTAAACACAAACAAGAACTCGCTGGCCTCGCCCGCGCACCCTTTCCTGGTAGCAAAGGTGAAGACATTTATAATAATGTCTCGCAACAAGCTTGGGATGAGTGGCAAGCCCACCAAACTATGCTGATTAACGAACGTCATCTGAATATGATGGACGCTGATGATCGTAAATTTATCATGGATGAAATGACTAAATTCTTTGCCGGTGAAGACTTCGCGCAAGCCGAAGGTTATGTACCACCGAGCAATTAATAAAGTATTTTCATCAAGATGCTTGACGGCAGGCTGAAAAATCTGTTTAATAGCCGCCGTTGAGCCCGGATAGCTCAGTCGGTAGAGCAGAGGATTGAAAATCCTCGTGTCGGCGGTTCGATTCCGTCTCCGGGCACCATATTTAAGAAACCCATTCAGTTTGAATGGGTTTTTTTTTGCCTAAATTTCAAGATATGACTTATGGATGAACTCAATACCACTCAAGCCATCCCGCTTGAATTAGGTTAGCTCTATTTATCCACAACAGGTATATAATGTGGTTAATTTCTTATTATGAAAACCCAAAAATGACGTATAAACGCAGCCTACTAAAATATATTTTAGTTTATGCAGCCCTTGTTTTAGCTGGCTCCTTGGCTTACTTCATTTGCTTCACTCTAGCAACACACAGCGCTCAACCAAACACAACCACTTTACCAATCAGCTGGCTGCTACTGGCTGGATTATCAATGGTGTACTGGTCTGTGGCATGGCGCAGCTACAACAAGCCTCAAGCCGATGCTCAGGCCGACCTAGAGCGACTCAAACTCGCACTCATAGCAGCTAACCAAGGCTTATGGGATTGGGATCTGACCAAGCAATACGATATATTTTTTTCTAGCACCTACTGCGACAATCTCGGCTATAGCCAAGCCGAGTTCGGTTCTAGCCTCCAAGACTGGAAAAATCGCTTGCTCCCAGAAGAGCGTGAACTGCTGCTCAGCAATGTGATGCACTTTATTCACCAAGGTGACGGCAACTATGACAGCACTTACCGCATGCAGCATAAAAATGGTAGCTATCGCTGGATCCGCTCACGCGGCAGCTTGGTCAAAGACTCAGCGGGAAAGCCCATACGCTTTATTGGTATTGCGCATGACATTACAGCTCAACGTGGTGCAGAAGAACGTTTAAAGCAGGCTCAAGCCGTTTTTGAAAGCACCCACGAAGGTGTAGTCATTACTGACAGCACCAATACTATCGTGCATATCAATCCAGCCTTTAGCAATATCACCGGTTACAGCGACGAGGATGTACTAGGTAAAACACCCAGTATGTTTAGCTCAGGACGCCACACCCCAGAGTTTTATCAAGCTTTATGGGCAAGTCTCGAAGCCAACGACCAGTGGAGTGGAGAGATTTGGAATAGACGCAAAAACGGTGAAATCTTACCGCAATATCAAACCATTCGTATTATTCGTGATGAGAACGGTTTGGTCTCACACAATGTTGCTGTATTTTCAGATCTTTCACTGCTCAAAGACTCACAGTCCGAGCTTAATTATCTGGCGCACTATGATTTATTAACAGGTTTAGCCAATCGCACACAACTTTATGAGCGCCTCAATATCACGCTGCAAACATTGACCAACGAAGGCAAAAACGGCTCTGCTTTTTTAATCGACCTTGATCATTTTAAAAGTATTAATGAAAGCTTAGGCCACAGTGTTGGCGACCAGGTACTGCAAGCAATAGCCGAGCGCATCAACGCCATCCTTGATCAAAGGCACTGCACTTTATCGCGTATTGGTGGCGATGAGTTTGTAGTGATTTGCCAAGCTAGCGGTACGCCTGCAGAAGCCGCGCTGGTCGCGCAAGCGTTAATCAAAGCCAGTAAAGAACCTTTTATCATCAATAACAAAGAATTATTTATCAGCGCCAGTGTTGGTATTTGCTTATTTCCACATTCAGCTAAAAGCGTGGAAGATATTATGCGCAATGCTGACTCAGCCCTAAGCAAAGCTAAAGCCAGTGGTCGCGATACTTTTGCTTTCTATTCCAGTGAGATGACCGAGCAAGCTTTCCAACGTATTTCTATCGGCAGTGAACTGCGTGCTGCGTTAGAAACACAAGGACTGATGCTGTATTACCAGCCGGTCTATGCCATGGGAGGGCTCACATTAGTCGGCTGTGAAGCCTTGGTGCGCTGGAATCATCCTGAACGTGGACTGGTATCACCAGGTGAGTTTATTCCCATTGCTGAAGAAATCGGCCTGATTAGTGCGATTGACGAGTGGGTACTGCAACGTGCCTGCGAGCAAATGCATCAGTGGCAAAAGCAAGGTATACAATTAGATTTTGTAGCAGTTAATTTATCCAGTCGCTCACTCTCTAAGACAGAGCTGGCAACAACTGTTGCCGACACCTTAAAGCGTAGCGGTGTTAAACCTCAGTACCTTGAGCTGGAAGTCACTGAAAGTGCGGTGATGGAAGATCCAGACCGCGCTGACGCAACGCTCAAGGAGCTGCGCACACTGGGTGTACGCTTAGCCATTGATGATTTTGGTACAGGCTATTCGTCTTTATCACGCTTAAAGTCTTTGCCAGTGCATAAGCTTAAAATCGATCAAAGCTTTATTAGAAACTTACCCTGCGATAGCGAAGACAGCGCCATTGTGCGCGCAATCTTAATGCTGGGAAAAAGTATTGGCCTAGAAGTACAAGCTGAAGGTATTGAAACTGCCGAGCAAATGCACTTTTTGCAAGAGCTCGACTGCCCACTGGGCCAAGGCTATTGGTTTGGTCGTCCAATGCCTGAGCATGACTTCTCTAAGCTCATCAACAGTGATGTTCAGTAACCATAAAGCCAGTCGCTAACCGGTAAATATTGCTAGCAAAATCTTCTGTTAAACCGTGACTAAGCTTAAAAAGAACAACATAAAAAATGGCGCCGCCACCGTCAGAATTAAACCACTGATAATCGCCGTTGGTACATATTCGTAATTACAGGCTTTGCGCACAAAGGGTAGCGTGGTATCCATCGCCGTCGCAGCACACACAGCAATACTACTATTAGCGTAGCGACCGCCCAACAAGAACACCACGGTTAAGCCAATCAGTTCGCGCATTAAGTCATTGAGCAAAGCGACACTGCCATAAGCATCTCCCAAGTACTGCCCTGCTAAGGCTCCTGACAAGCTAAACCAGCCAAAGCCTGTGCTCAAGGCCAGCGCTACCGCGAGCTGCTCACCCGTCACCAAACTGATTAACACACCCGCCAGCATTGAACCCAGCATCACTAAACATGGAATCACTAGCACGCGCGGCGCCAGCCAAGAACGACTGATGGACACCTGGGCCAAATCAATACCAATCAGTAACAGCAAGATGTACAACCAGTAGGAAATATTAAACGCCACTGCACCAATCTGGTTTTCATGCCAATGTAAACGGTATAAAAACGCGCCCAGCAACACCAAACTAAAAGCGATTAAGCATTCTTTAATCGGATGCCAAAGCGCTGCCCAAGAGTTTGATTCAACATCCTGCACAGCCGGCTTACGATTAAAAGGTAGCACCAGCGCAAAGACAATCGCACTGATAGTAAAAGCATAGAGCGCTGCATGTTTGAGGATATTTAAGCCCGAAGCCAGCGAGCTAAAGGCTTCGCCCGACTCTAAACCAATCACAAACAGAATCACCCAAACCACTGGCGTGATGCCCTTCACCGCACGCTGCACTAGGCGTTTTGATAGCATTTTACCCAAGCCATAACCGCCGACTAAAAACAGTAAAATAGGTACCACTGAGGATAAAATATTGTACAAAACAGCAGTCACGGACGGCCTCTTTAAGATCGAGATAAGTGAGCTAAGAAGAAAAAATCGAGCATAGTCTAGTGCATTGCCTACTTGAAAGGGTGTGCTGCACTAAGTTATTTATACTCAGCAAACCGAGGAAAATAGCATGTGAAATATAGCTATGCAGGACTTAGGGTCAGCCAAGATAAAATTTATCCTTTCTCGATCGGCGGCGGCTCGTCTATGCTGATCAATTATGACTCCTATAGGTTAAGTGATAATGAGCCGTACCGCACGTAACGCCTTATTTTTAATGATTGGCAGCTCAATTGTGCTCGCATTATCACTGGGCATTCGCCACGCTTTCGGTTTGTTTTTACAACCCATGAGCGCCGAGTTTGGCTGGGGCCGTGAAGTCTTTGCCTTTGCTATTGCTCTACAAAACTTAATCTGGGGTGTGTTGCAGCCTTTTGTTGGTGCCTTTGCCGATCGCTATGGCGTGACCCGTACCGTATTTATCAGCGCCCTCGCCTACACCGCAGGTTTAGTCTTAATGGCTTCAGCGGATACTCCCTCAACCTTAGTACTGAGCGCCAGCGTACTGATTGGTTTTGGTTTATCCGGCACCTCGTTTACCGTTTTGCTGTCCGCAGTGGGCCGCTCAGTGGCCCCAGAAAAGCGCAGTATGGCGATGGGGATTGCTAGTGCTGCCGGCTCTTTTGGTCAGTTTGTGATGCTGCCCGGCACTTTAGGTTTGCAAGAATGGCTGGGTTGGTCAGCTGCTTTGTTAGTGTGTGCCGGTCTAATTGCCCTATTACTGCCTCTGGCTTTTATGCTCAAAGAAAGCCCGGCTCCCAGTGCTGAGCAAACAGCAAAAATGCCACTGCGCCAAGTACTTAAGCAAGCGGCTGGGCACACTGATTTTTGGTTGTTGGCCTTAGGCTTTTTTGTCTGCGGCTTTCAGGTGGTGTTTATTGGCATTCATATTCCGGCCTACTTGATCGACCAACAACTGCCCGCACAAGCTGGCACCACCGTCTTAGCACTGGTGGGTTTATTTAATATCGCTGGCACTTGGTGTGCGGGTTGGCTGGGTGGTCGTTACTCCAAGCCGCATTTACTCGCTGGCCTGTATATGATTCGCGCCATTGCTATTGCCTTGTTTTTCTATCTGCCGATAAGCCTGTATTCCGCCTATGCTTTTGGCATTGTGATGGGCTTTTTGTGGTTATCCACAGTACCTTTAACCAACGGTACTATTGCCACGATGTTTGGCGTGCGCAATCTGTCCATGCTGACTGGCATCGTATTTTTATTCCACCAAATCGGCTCATTTTTAGGCGGTTGGCTCGGTGGTTTAGTCTATGATCAAACCGGTAGTTATTCATTGGTCTGGCAGTTAGCCATTGTACTTAGTGTGATGGCCGCATTGCTCAACTTGCCGATCCGCGAGCGTTTTGTACCTTTCGCCAGCACCGCAAAAACCATTTAACAGGAGCAGTACAATGTCAAAAAAGCATCTGTATATCGCGCTCACAGCACTGGTCCTGATCAGCATACTGGCAGTCGCCTGGTGGGGCTGGTCCACTATTGGCTTAGCTGCACTGGAGCTGGATATGGGGGTGTGTTAAGCAGCGCATGCAAGCCTTGTAGTAACAGGCTCGATCTAGGCTGATTGTGGCGAGCACAGTGCGACACTCACTGTGCTCAGATGCAAAGACCATACGCACAGAGGTTAAAAATCACCCCACAGTTGCTGCGCTACACTTAATGCCACAATCGGCGCAGTCTCAGTACGTAACACCCGCGGCCCCAAACGGGCGGGTAGAAAACCCTGCTCAGCCGCGTGCGCCACTTCCGCATCGGTTAAGCCACCTTCGGGGCCAATTAAAAAGGCTAAAGTGCTCGGCGCCGCATGTTCAGTTAATGGCTGCGCGACCGGATGTAAGACTAATTTCAAATCTGCCGCTACGCTGGCCTGCCAGTCTTTCACCGACTGCGGCACATGAATCACTGGCACCTTAGAGCGCCCACATTGCTCACAGGCGCTGATGGCGATCTGCTGCCAATGCTCTAGACGCTTTTGCATACGCTCATCGTTGAGGCGCACCTCACAACGTTCAGTGAATAACGGGGTAATCTCAGCCACACCCAACTCAGTGGCTTTTTGGATGGCCCAATCCATACGCTCACCACGGGATAAGCCTTGGCCCAAATGAATCTGTAGCGATGACTCAGGCAAACCGGCCAAACTCTCACGCAACTCCACCTGCACGGCCTTCTTGGTCACGCTGGTGAGCTCGCCAATATATTCTTGACCGCTACCATCAAACAGCTGCACTGCAGCGCCCACAGTTAAGCGCAGCACCCGACTGAGATAGTGCGCTTGCGCTTCTGGCAAGTCATGCACACCCAACGCCAAGGGCGCAGCAACAAAAAAACGTGGTAGCGACATCTCTAAACTCCGACAATAAAAAACCACGCTATGGTGCGTGGTTTTTTATAGAGCGTCTAGCCGTTAATCACGGGTGGCCAGATCAATACCTTCAGTCGCCACTTGCGCCAGCCAATCAATCTGCTCAGTAGTGATCACATAAGGCGGAATAGAGTACACCACATTGCCCAACGGCCGCAGCAGTGCACCTTTGGCCATCGCATGCTCAAACACCTTAAGACCACGGCGCTCTTGCCAAGCAAAGGGTTCTTTAGTGGCTTTATCTTTGACCATTTCAATCGCCAAGATCATGCCCGTTTGGCGCACTTCAGCCACGTGCTTATGCTCTTTTAAATGCTCGGTCGCCTCGCCCATACGCTTGGCTAACACTTGGTTTTTCTCGATGACATTATCTTCAGCGAAAATATCTAAAGTCGCCAACGCCGCAGCACAGGCTAAAGGGTTACCGGTGTAAGTATGTGAATGCAAAAACGCGCGCATGGTGTCGTATTCATCATAAAACGCCTGATAGACCTGATCAGTAGTCATAATCGCGGCCATGGGCAAATAACCACCGGTTAAGGCTTTCGACAAAATCATAAAGTCTGGAGTGATTTTGGCTTGTTCACAGGCAAACATGCTGCCGGTGCGGCCAAAGCCCATGGCAATTTCATCAACAATCAGATGCACGCCATATTCATCACAGGCTTCACGCAGCAAGGTCAGATAAATCGGATGGTACATACGCATACCACCGGCACCCTGCACCAGCGGCTCGAGAATCACGGCCGCCAGCTCATGATGATGCTCGGCCAGGGTCTGGCGCATATG
>DATERP010000202.1:0-30669 GCA_035271385.1 Thiopseudomonas sp.
GTCCTCATTATTATCGCGCAGCATACGGATGCAAAAGTGATGTCCAATCCGCTCGCAACTTGGTTGGGCGACCGTTCTTATTCGTTGTATTTGTGGCATTGGCCATTAGTTGTCGCGTTGTATTTTGCGGATTTACATAATGACTGGCTGTGGATAGCGAGTGCTTTTGCGCTGAGTCTTGTACTGGGGCATGTGTCGTATCGCTGGATAGAAACACCAACGCGTATTTACTTAACCAAGGCAGGTTTAGCTAAGCAAGTGCTGGTGCTGGGCGCAGCAGGCCTATTGGTAGGCTCGGCAGCAGTGGGAGTGCGGTTGTTTGTTTTTGAAGGGCGGTTGCCAGCGCATGTTGAGGTTGCTGCTAAAGAGGCGACTAATAAAGACCCGCGTATCAAAGAATGCTTTCAGGCAGCAACAGGAAAGGGCTCACCTGGTTGTGTTTATGGCGCTGATGATATTGGTGTTATTTTAATGGGTGATAGTCATGCTGCCAGTACTGTGACTGGGCTTGGTGACGCTGCTTTGAATGATGGTAAAGGCGCAGTGTTTTGGGGAATGACCTCATGCCCGACTTTTGATGATATAAAATATGCGAATCATGTTAAGCGTCCGACTCATATTTGTAATGAGTTAAACCAGTGGGCTAATCAAGAGTTAGATAAGTATACAAATATGCCTTTGGTTTTAGTGAGCAGAACATCGTCTTATGTTATGGGGCCAAATGAGCCTGACAGGGAAGAGGAAGCTAAACTGGTTTCGGTCTACTTTAGTAAGCCTTATGTTTATAGAGATGAGGAAGGTTATACCGAAGAGTTTCAGTCTGTTTTAACTTCCACTACATGTCGATTAGCGAAAGATCGCCCCGTATATTTAATGCGTCCTGTGCCTGAATACGGGGTAAGTATTCCGCTAACCCTAAGTAAAAGTGCTTTATTTGGACGTCACCAAGAGGATATTAAAATCACTCTTGAAGAATATCATCAACGCAATAAGTTGGTCTGGGACGCCCAAGACCAAGCAGCTGAGCAGTGTGGAGTGAAGATCCTTAATCCGCTGCCGTACTTGTGCGATGACACCTATTGCTACGGCTCGCGTGATGGCCGTCCGCTGTATTACGATGATGACCACCTCAGCGAATACGGCAATAAATTTTTAGTACCGATGTTTGAGCAGGTGTTTAAAGACCAAGGGCACTAGCGATATAAAAGTGCAGCGTTTTGAGATAGTTCATCAGCTGGTAAAGTTTAGCGAATCCAATCTGTACTGGCTTTCACTGCCTCACAAAAGGTGTATGCTCAAAGCATTCAGTTAAAGGGTGGAGGTCAGTATGAGTGAGCAGATCCAAGTGCAGCACAATCCAGACACACATTGCTTTTCAGCGATGGTGGAAGGGTATAAGTCAGTGTTGGAATACCGTGTTGTGGATGCAAAAACGCTAGACTTTTGTCACACCTTTGTACCCGATGAATTACGCGGTAAAGGTGTTGCGGCGGTGTTAGCTAAAGAGGCGCTGGCTTATGCCAAAGAGCAAGGCTGCACAGTGATTCCCAGTTGCTCGTATATTGCTGTGTATTTGCAGCGTCACCCGCAGTAGCGCGTTAATATTTAGTATCGCGCAGATATAAAAACGCCCAGCATGACTGGGCGTTTTCGTTTAGCTCGAGTAACTTAGCTGCGCTGACGCTTAGGTAACACATCTTTAAGCTTGTCACGCATGCTGCGGATGCTTTTTTCGGTCGCATCCCAGTCAATGCACGCATCAGTAATAGATACGCCGTACTTGAGTTGCGTGAGGTCTTCACAGATCGATTGGTTACCCCAGCCGAGATGGCTCTCAACCATTAAACTGCTGATGGATGTGTTGCCGTCAGCAATTTGGTTAGCGATATTGTCCATCACTAAAGGCTGCAGAGCAGGGTCTTTGTTGGAGTTGGCGTGACTGCAGTCCACCATGATGTTGGCTTTAATCTTCGCCTTAGCCAGTTCTTGCTCACAGACCGCAACGCTGACTGAATCATAGTTCGGTTTGCCGTTACCACCACGCAGGACCACGTGACCGTAGGCGTTGCCTTTAGTGGTGACGATAGACACGCCGCCCTGCTGGTTAATCCCTAAGAAACGGTGCGGGCTCGACACCGATTGCAAAGCGTTAATCGCGACAGTTAAGCCACCGTCAGTACCGTTTTTAAAACCTACTGCCGAAGACAAGCCTGACGCCATTTCACGGTGCGTTTGCGACTCAGTGGTGCGTGCACCAATGGCTGACCAGCTGATTAAGTCTTGCAAGTACTGTGGTGAGATAGGGTCCAGTGCTTCAGTGGCCGTGGGCAAACCTTTCTCAGCTAAATCCAATAACAGCTTACGGCCAATGTGCAGACCGTCTTCAATTTTAAAGGAATCATCCAGGTAGGGATCGTTAATTAAACCTTTCCAGCCCACAGTGGTACGTGGCTTTTCAAAGTACACACGCATCACTAAAAACAAAGTATCTGACACTTCATCCGCGAGAGCTTTTAAGCGATCCGCGTACTCATGCGCAGCTTTCAAATCATGAATAGAGCAGGGGCCAATCACAATAAATAAACGGTGGTCTGTACCGTCCAAAATATCACGTACGACTTGGCGGCCATGCGACACAGTCTGTTGAGCTTGCTCGGTGAGTGGTAGTTTTTCTTTGAGTTGCTCAGGCGTGATCAGTGTCACGTTAGAGGCAATATTTAAATCATCGATTGGTAAATCAGCCATCGTCGTTATTATCCCACTCGCAGGTCATAAAAATAAACACGCTGCACTGTCCTGTGCAACACCATAAATTGATTATAAATGCTATAAACCATACCGCTTTACCAGCAGTAACGAAAGCCCAACATTGGTCCTAGTATAGGCCACATGACTGGAGAAGAGGCGATTTAGAGCGGATATAGAGGTGGTAGTTGGGTCTGGTCATCAGAATTCTCTGCAGTGCTAAACGATAGTTGCACAATGGCCAGCCAGAGTTCTTTACCTTGCCAGTGGCTGTTGCTTTCACTGTAAAGCGCACTGTTTAAAGTATCCAGCGCGTCGCTTAAGGTTTGATCACGCGCAGCCATATCGGCGAGTGACTCCGGGTGTTGGCGCGCCCAAGCATCGAGAGCTTGGCGGGTACTGACCGGATCATTGGATAAACAAGCGCGTTTTAAGTCATCGTGCAGTGAGCGCTGGCTTTGATTGTTATTAGCGATAATCACCGCAGGCTGATGACGGGCGCGCCACCAGAGGGTAAAGCCCAACAGACTTAACAGCATAAAAAAGCCTGTCAGCATTTGCCAAAACTTAAGTTGCTTTGGATTGAGTACCGACAGCGTGGGTGCGGATCCTAAGGTGGTGATGTCCAGAGGACTTTGGCTGGCAGGTAAAGCCGATACCAGCAAGGTTTGCTCGGGGAGTTGCGCGTATTCAAGCTGATCTGTTTGCGTGTTCCACCATGGCAGTTTAATTGCCGCTAATTTCTGGCTGCCAGAGTTCTGGAAAATCAAGGCTTGGCGTTCATCGCGCTGGCTTAATAAACCCTGCTCGGTATAACGGTGATTAAGCATCGGCTTGTCCACATACAGGCTGTAGTTAGCAGACTGAGTACTGGGTAGTTCGGGCAATTGCGAACTGGGTAAGCCTTGGGCTTGCAAGGTTAAAACACGAGTCACGGCGCTGCCTGCAGTGATCGAGCCATTGAGGCTGGGTGTCCACTCTTGCTTTAAACTGATGTTTTGCGCGGGTAGCCATAGCGCATCTGCAGGGTAGCTGCTGGGAATGTCTTGCACTTGGATGGTAATGCGCGCTGATTTTACTTCAACTCGCTGGCCTGGTCGCGCGGTAAAAGGAGTGAGAGAGTAGGGGTTGTGGCCGGCTAAAGTGGCAGAGAAGACTTGCGCGGGTATATCAAGAGTGCCGCTTTGTTGCGGGAAAATAGCGTAGCGGATCTCAATTACACCGTGGCGTACGCCGTTGATATGCTGCTCAAAGGTGCGTGGTTTTCCCAGTTGTTCTACGCGGGCATTGTCCAGTAATAAAGGGGTGAGGTTACTATCCGCAAACAATGGGATGGCGTGATAGATGCGTAAAGTCAGGATCAGTTGCGCTTGAACATACACCCACTCTTGATCGAGCTGAGTATCGATATAGACCGGCTCTAATGGAATAGCGCTGTGCGCGGTTGCTTCTTTGACATACAGATTAATAGCTGAACTTTGCAACTGGCCTAAGCGCAAGGGTGGAATAATAACTGCGCCGGTGCGCTTAGGCTGCAAGGTCAGTACCCATTGAGTGATGTTACGCTGAGCTTGCGTTTGCGTGCTTAAGCGCTGAACTTGCTTACTGGCCAAAATACTAAAGAGATTTTCTAGCGGCGTTAAGTCTGGCGTCAAAAACTGTGTGGCGTCATCTGATTCTAAAATCAGCTCGACACTTTCGCCTGAATTGAGCTGCGTACGATCAACCGTTGCCTGGAATGTTGCCGCCTGTATGTGGCTGCAACACAGGAGCAATATAGCGCAGAGGTAAGAGGTCAGATAATGCGGCTTCACTGGGCAGTCTCCTGCATATTTTGCTCATATAAAAATTTACGCTTGAGTAATTCACTCGGGTTATCTGGGATTTGCTCTAACCAGCTTTCCAAGTGAATCTGAGGCTGACTATCTTCAGGCTGAGCAGGTGCAATAAGTGGGGTGCTGGCAAGGTTGCTGTGCGTTACTGTGGATTGTGTGGGGCTTGGCTCAGGTGTGATCTGGGCTACTTCTGCAGCAGTTTGATGTGCTGTGGCTGCCTGTGCAGTGCCTTGATGATCAGTCGCGGCTGTTACGCTGTTTAAAGCACTGCTAGCAGCTTCACTGTCTTGCGCGGTTGCGCTGTGGTTGGTGTCGGACTGTTGGGCATCGAGAGTGTCTAAGTAGGCTTGCACTACCGCTAAATTGTATTGTGCGGCCAGCATCTCTGGGGCTTGGCTCAGAGCCTGAGTATAAGCTAGTACTGCTTGTGCAGGCTGATTGGCTAAAGCTAAAGCATTGCCACGATTATAATGTGCTTGGGCGCTGTCAAATTCAGCAAAGAGCTGTGCTGCGCCTTGATAATCCTGGGCATGATAGAGCGCAGTGGCGCGCCACAATGGATCACGAAAGCGTTCAGCCGCTTTGCTTGGGTCGTGCTCAATCAGTTGTGCGCCTTGTTGATCAGGGCGCTGCCAGAGATCAGCAAACTCCAGTGCAAAGGACTGCACAGGCAAGCAGCAGACTAAAATCAATAAGAGGCTGCCGCGGCGAGCCAAAACTGCTGTTAATAATAAGATGGGCAGGAGCAGCCAATAGCCTTGATCTTGTTGGTTGGCTTGCGGCTGGCTGAGTGTTGAACTTAGATTATTATCTGTGTGGGTGATGATGTGCAGCGCGGCTAAATCACCCTCATCTGTACTCATCTGCTGATAAGGCGCATGGGTATCTTTGCCAAGTAACTGTAAGGACGTTTGATTGAGGCGGCTGATAATCACCGCGCCCGTAGCATCGGTGAGAAAGTGATCTTGGTCTGTCGCGCTGATGGGGGCACCTGCTAGAGTGCCGACGCCCAGAATTTTGAGCTGTATGGCATGTTGCTTTAATTGCTGGGTAATCGCATTTTGCTCGCTGACGGATACACCATTAGTGATTAAAACAATCTCGCCTGAGCCTTGCGCGCCCTGTTGCAATAAATCAACCGCGCGGGCCACAGCTAAATCAGCGCGCTGGCCGGGAACTGGCATCAGATCAGGTTGCAGAGCTTGCAGTAAGTTGCTGCTGGTCAGTAAATCATTGCTCAGAGGGACCAAAGTGTGTGCGCTACCTGCGTAGACCACTATCGCGGTGAATGCCGTGTCGCGTTGTTCTAAAATACGCAACACCTTGGCGCGCACTTGATGCAAGCGACTGGGTTGCAGATCGTTGGCTAGTAAATCTGGAGTCAGTTGAATCACTATCACCATAGGTAAGGCTTGCGCTTGTGGCGCTGGCGATTCGAGTGTGCTGTACCAACTGGGGCCCGCTAGAGCCAATAGCGCGCATAACCAAGCCCCCGCTAAAATAATTAAGCGCGTATAACGCTGGCGCGGGGCGTTCATATTCAGTAGCACGTGATGAAATGCTTGAGGCAGCAGTGTGCGCCAATCATGTTGTGTTTTGTGCGCGCGATACAGTGCCCAAATTAAAAATACAGCCACTGGCGCACAGAGCAGCCAATACAGGCGTATCCATTCTGGCCAATGTAGATTGAGCAGCGACATTAGCGCGCTCTCCTTGCGATGCTGGCCTTATATAGTGGGCGGTAAAGGCGATAGAACATGAGCAGCATACTGAGCAGTAACGCCGCAGCTAAAGGCCAAGGGTACAACTCTTTTGGGTGCTGCTGAGGTACTTGATCGCTGGCGCTAGGTTCGAGTTGATCTAGACTGTTTTGCATTTCTTCAAGGCCTGCGCTATCAAATACATGAAAATATTGTCCGCCACTGCTGTGCGCAATCTCTCTGAGTGCTGGCTCATCCAGCTCCAGACTTGAGGTGTCGAGCTGGTCGTGTAAGTGCTGCATCTGCTGGCTACCGATACCTACAGTATAAATTTTAATCTGATAGCGCGCTGCAAGTTGTGCGGCGGCAGAGGGCGACATGACACCGCTGTTGTTAGCGCCGTCAGTGACTAAGATCAGTACCCGCTGTTGTACGGGGTGTTCACGCAAACGCTTAATTGCTAAGCCAATCGCATCACCTATGGAGGTGGTGTCACCGGCAATACCGGGCTGTGCTTCTTGTACCCAAGTTTGGATGCTGTGGTGGTCGTAGGTCAGCGGGGCTTGCAGGTAGGCTTGGCTGCCAAATAAAATCAAACCCAGGCGATCCCCTTGGCGTTGCTCAATAAAGTTCTTCAGCCAGTATTTAACAAATTCCATGCGTGAAATATAGCTGTCAGCTAAAGGCATATCGTTATAGAGCATGGAATTAGAGACATCCATGGCAATAAATAAGTCGCGACCCGTGCGTGGTTGCTCTTGTGGATCAGTGTGCCATTGCGGGCGTAGGCTGGCGAATACCAGTAATAGCCAGATCAGCGTATACACCAGTGCTTGGCTGCGCCAGTAAGGTGCTTGTTGGCGTTGCTTGCGCTGTAGATCGTCCAGTTCCTGATAAAAAGGCACACGCAACTCAACCCCTTGCTGGCGCACTGGCGGAGCAAATTTGTAGACCAGCCAAGGTAATGGCAAGCACAGTAATAGCCATGGCCAAGCACATTCAAACATGTTTACGAATCCAAGTATCAATCGCTGCTTGTAATTGCGCGATGGACTTATCATCCAGACGGCAATCAGGCTGATAGGCACCTTGCACCAATACCATCCAGCGCGTTAAACCTGCGGCAGGGCAGCGGCTGTCTAAAAAAGCCAACCACTCACGTCCGCTGAGGGTATGGCTGGCGCTCTCAGGGTAACGTATAGCGCAGATACGTTTAAGCAATTGATTGAGTTGCTGCAACCAAGGGCCGGCCTGTTCGCCATCGTAGGGTTTAGCTAAGGCATGCAGTTGTTCTAGGGCATTCATGCGCAGGGGATCAGTGTCAATTGCGTGAGGTTTAGCTGTCACTGTTGTATTTCTATAGCGCACAACAATCATACTTAAAATGACGCACACACTAAGGATCCACCAGCCTGGTGCTGGCGGCCAAGGGCTGATGGGTGGTGGTAAAATAAGTGGCTGTAAATCTTCGAGTTTAATCATGGTGCGCTCTGAGCACTGTTGAGCTTGCGCAAACTGATGTTTTGCAACTGTGTAAGTACAGAGTGCGCTGTGCTTAAGGGTAGTAAGGGAGCATTGATGTGTTGGGCGAGGGTTTGCCAAGCGTTTTGACAGGCTGCACCTTGTTGTTGCCACTGCAGGCGTAGCTGAGTATTGCTGGCATCAATGGCTAAGCTGTGGGCACCCATACTAAAACGAGAGTGCTCTAAGCCTGGCAAGTGATGTTCTAGTGGGTCGGATATGGGCAGTAAAATCAGTTCACTGTGTGCGGCTAAGCTGCGTAATAAATGACTTGATTCATCGTTCAAGTGGCGTTCGTTACAGATTAAAATAATTAAGCTGCCGGTGCGGGCTAATAGCTGCGCTTGTTGTAGTACTCGGGGTAAAGGATTACTCAGTACTTGCTCGGTGGGTTGTTGTAAGCGTTGATTGGCCTGCGCAATGGCTTGTAAAAAGTGCAGTACGCTGTGCTTGTTGCGTTGCACCGGAATATGTTGCACTTGGCTATCGTCAAACACTAAGCCACCCACGCGGTCATTATGCTTAAGACTGGCCCAGGCAAATAAGCTTGCGGCTTGAGCGGCGATCACTGATTTAAATGAGCCGGTACTGGCAAAAAACAGATGTAAACTTTGTTCTACCACGATAAACGTGGGGCGTTCGCGAGCTTCATGGAACACCTTGGTGTGCACTTCACCGGTACGAGCCGTCACGCGCCAGTCAATGCTGCGTGCATCATCACCAGCCTGATAGGCGCGCACCTGATCAAAGTCCATCCCGCGCCCCCGTAAACGAGAGCGATGCAGGCCTAGCAAAGTGCTGCTTTGTAGGGGTGTGCTAAACAAATCCACTTGTTGCAAATAATGCCGCATGACCAGCATGTCCTGCAGATCAATATGGGTGCGACCTTGCATATCCATTAGGCGACCGCGACAACATCAAGCAAGTGCTGCAAAACCTGCTCTTTATCAATACCTGCTGCTTCAGCTTCAAAGGATAAAATAATCCGGTGGCGTAAAGCATCAAATAAAACCGCTTGAATATCTTCAGGACTGACAAAATCACGGCCCGCCAACCATGCGTGCGCGCGGGCACAGCGATCGATAGCGATTGAGCCACGTGGGCTGGCACCAAAGCGAATCCAGCGCGCCAAGTCAGGGTCAAACTTAGCGGGAGTGCGCGTGGCGATAACCAGTTGCACTAAGTACTCTTCCATGGCATCAGCCATATATAAATTTAGAATTTCTTCACGCGCGGCAAAGATAGTGTCTTGGCTGAGCAACTGTGTTGGCTTTTGCTCACCTTGTAAGGCGATATTGCGCGATTGTTGGAGAATTTTTCGTTCAATCTGCGCATCAGGAAAGCCAATTTTGACGTGCATTAAAAAGCGATCCAGTTGCGCCTCAGGCAAAGGGTAAGTGCCTTCTTGTTCGATCGGGTTTTGTGTGGCCATCACTAAAAACAAATCGGGTAGGGGGTAGGTGCTATTACCGACACTGACCTGATGTTCGGCCATGGCCTCAAGCAAAGCTGATTGCACTTTAGCCGGCGCACGGTTGATTTCATCGGCCAAAATCAGGTTGTGAAAAACCGGACCTTGTTGAAATTCAAACGAGGTGCTCTCTGGGCGGTAAATATCGGTACCGGTAATATCAGAGGGCAGTAAGTCAGGCGTAAATTGAATGCGCTGAAAACTCGCCTCAAGCCCGTCGGCAAGGTATTTAATGGCTTTGGTTTTGGCTAAGCCAGGTGCGCCTTCAACCAACAAATGCCCGTCAGCCAACAAGGTAATTAACAAGCGGTCAATCAACCGTTCTTGGCCTAAAATTTGATTGGTTAAATACTGCCGTAATGCAAGTAAGGCTTCATGAGGTGACATACTGTGCCTTTCTAAAACAGGATTCTTAATTGCAGTGTAATGCATATGCCTAGCCTATAGATATGCGACCAGGCTAGGCGTTGATTAAAAAGGTGCTGCACAGGTAAAGGCTAGGCGCTCCTGAGTCTGAGGGTGGGTAAAGTTTAGAACATTAGAGTGCAAGCACAGACGTGGCGCGGCTTGCAAAGCTTGTTCATGTGCGTAGAGACCATCGCCTAAAATAGGGTGGTCAATGGCGAGCATATGCACGCGCAGTTGATGTGAGCGCCCGGTATAGGGTGTTAACTCAATGCGGCAATGATCAGCATGACGCTCAAGTACTTTCCACAGCGTGAGTGCACTTTTACCTTGCTCGTGATCGACAACATGGCGAGGTTTGGTGGGCGGATCATAGCGCAGTGGCAATTGGACCGTACCTTCGTCCTCAGCAAAATGACCCCAGCATAAAGCGATATAGCGCTTATCCACTTCACGGTCGTGAAATTGACGTGAGAGTTCGCGGTGACTGTCGCGGTCGCGGGCCAAGACGATCAGGCCTGACGTTTCCCAGTCTAAGCGATGCACAATCAATGCGTCGGGATAACCATTGTCTTGCAGGCGAGTCACCAGACAGTCTTTATTGTCTTCAGCACGCCCTGGTACTGAGAGCAATAAAGTGGGTTTGTTGACCACTAAAATGTAGGAGTCAGCATAGATGATTTCAATGCTTGATAGCGGCATAACCTACCCTATAAATACACTTGGCGGCCATTAAGGCCGCCAAGGAGTCAGTGCTGAGATACGCTAGATTTAGCGATCTGGCAGTGTAATGTTGAGTTCAAGAATCGAGCAGCTGCCTTGGTTTTCTAAGGCAACTTGTACGTGCTCTTGATCAATTTTCACATACTTACTGATGA
Organism: Thiopseudomonas sp.; assembly: GCA_035271385.1. Classification (GTDB taxonomy): domain Bacteria; phylum Pseudomonadota; class Gammaproteobacteria; order Pseudomonadales; family Pseudomonadaceae; genus Denitrificimonas. The sequence continues at coordinate 10,556 of DATERP010000202.1, forward strand.
CTGCAACCAACTCTTTCTGCAATGCAGGGAGGTAGTCGGGCTCATCACGTTGGCCACGTTCGTGGGCCACAATGATTTGTAAGCGCTCTTTAGCAATGGATGCAGTAGGCGCTTTTTTACGGACTTTAAGAAAATCAAAAATGCTCACTCTTTACCTCCAAACATGCGCTGGAGGAAACCTTTTTTCTGGACTTCTAGAAAACGGTGCGGCACCTCTTTGCCCAGCAGGCGGTCAACGGCATCGCTGTAAGCCTGACCTGCGTCACTTTCTTCATCCAAAATAACCGGTACACCTTGGTTGGACGCCTTGAGTACAGCTTGTGACTCAGGAATCACACCAATCATTTGAATGGATAGAATTTCTTCCACATCTTCCACGCTGAGCATTTCGCCACGCGCGACACGCTCAGGGCTGTAACGGGTCAGCAGCAGATGCTCACTGATGGGTTCACGGCCTTCTTCGGCGCGCTTAGATTTGCTTGAAAGCAAGCCCAGCATACGGTCAGAGTCACGTACAGATGACACTTCAGGGTTGGTCACGACAATCGCCGCATCAGCTAGATACATGGCTAAGTGCGCACCTTTTTCAATACCTGCTGGTGAGTCGCAAATCACATATTCAAATTGCTCAGCCAGCTCGGTGAGAACTTTTTCTACGCCCTCAAGCGTCAGAGCATCTTTGTCGCGGGTTTGGCTAGCGGCAAGAATATATAAGTTTTCTAAGCGCTTATCTTTGATCAGTGCTTGATTCAGTGTTGCGTCACCGTTAATAACGTTAACAAAGTCATACACAACACGGCGCTCACAGCCCATAATTAAGTCGAGGTTACGCAGGCCAACGTCAAAGTCGACAATGACTGTTCTGTGTCCACGTAAGGCTAGGCCAGTGCCGATTGCAGCGCTGGTGGTGGTTTTGCCAACGCCGCCTTTACCTGATGTTACAACGAGAATCTTAGACAAGCGGATCACCTTATGAATTGAGTAAAGGGTGGTTGATATAATAATTATAAAGTGTTCATCATCACAAAGGTATAGCTCAAAGTGCCGAGATCTCTAAGTGTTGATCATTTAAACCTGTTTGCGTGGCTTTTCCCCATAAGGGATCGCGACGTAAATCTTCTGCTAATTTGTATTGGCCGGCAATCGAGAGCATTTCTGCGCCCAATTGCTGACAAAAAATACGTGCATCCACATTGCCATTAATGCCAGCTAATGCACGGCCGCGCAAAGGACCATACACATGGATGTTGCCATCGGCTAAAAGTTCAGCGCCGGCACTTACTGCTGCCATAACAATCAGGTCAGTGTTCTTAGCATAAATCTGCTGGCCACTGCGTACGGGCTGGGTAATGATTTTAGCCGGAGTATAGCTCGACTCTGGTGTTTGCTCGGGTGCCGGTGCAGCTTCAAGTAAACGCTCACGTGCACCGCTAGGAGGCATGGCAGAGAGGCCTTGCTCTTTAGCAAAAGCTATGTGTGCAGCGTGTTCTGAGCGTATGGCTAAAGGGTGCAAGCTATGTTTACGGCAGATACTCAGTAAGAGCGCAATATCCAGCGATTCAGCCCCACTGGTGCATTTATCCAGCGCTAGAACAATAGGAGCATCTTGAAAAAACTGAGGTGCTTGTTCAACTTTTGCAGCCAGCTGCGCATCCAAGCACTCAGGGTCATTGGATGAAAGTTCTAAAATCGTGATAGCAAGCATGCTGCCTTTAAGTTGAAAAACAGGTGCTTTCTCAAGAAGATCTAAGTGATTCATCGGTCGCTCTATGAAAGGTCAATGTTAAAAGATGTTTATATCGTTAAGCATGGCAGGCTGTAAATGAATAAGCCATGTAGAATACGTGTTTTTACGCTGTTTGGTATGTTAAGTATGAAGCATTCAGGGTTCGATATCGCCTTTTTACATCCGCGCTATTGGCTATTGTGGCTCGGACTGGCTGTGTTATGGCTATTAACACAATTACCTTATGTGGTTTTACTGCAGTTGGGGCGTGCTTTAGGTGCATTAATGCAGCGCTTTGCGCGCAGTCGCCGGCATGTTGTCACGCGCAATATTGAATTGTGTTTCCCACAGCTCAGCGCGGTTGAGCGTGAGCGCTTAGTACGAGAAAACTTTGCTTCGATGGGCATCGCTTTTTTTGAGATGGCTATGAGTTGGTGGTGGCCCAAGAAACGCTTAGCTGGCTTGGTGCAAGTGCAAGGTTTGGAGCATTTGCAAGCCGCCCAAGAGCAAGGTCAAGGCGCGATTTTAATGGCAATTCACTTTACCACCCTAGAAATTGGTGCGGCCTTATTAGGTCAGCAGCATACGATTGATGGCATGTATCGCGCGCACAAAAACCCAGTGTTTGATTATGTGCAGCGCCGTGGGCGTGAACGCCATAATGCCGATGCTCATGCCATTGAGCGCGAAGATGTGCGTGGCATGCTCAAAGTGCTACGCAAAGGGCGAGCGATTTGGTATGCGCCAGACCAAGACTATGGTGCCAAGCAGAGCATATTTGTTCCGCTGTTTGGTGTGCCTGCTGCTACAGTGACAGCAACCAGTAAATTTGCCAAATTGGGGCGGGCGCAGGTGATACCTATGACACAAACACGGTTAGCCAATGGTCAAGGCTATTTAATTAAAATTGAGCCACCCCTGCAGAATTTTCCTGGTGAAACAGATGAGCAGGACTGTATTTTGTTAAATCAGTGGATTGAGCAGGCCATTATGCAGCAGCCTGAACAATACTTGTGGGCCCACCGCCGTTTTAAAACTCGGCCTGAAGGCGAGGCAAAGTTGTATTGAATAAAACGCAATGCCGATCAGCAGAAGCCGCATCGGTAGATGCTCAGCCGGCGACGACTACAGGTTTAATTTTATCCGGTGGCGGGGCGCGAGCAGCCTATCAAGTAGGTGTGCTCGCCGCGATTGCCGACTTGCTGCCTGAGTCTGCGGATAATCCTTTTCCAGTGATTGTCGGTACCTCTGCTGGCGCTATTAATGCGGTGGGGCTGGCCTGTGGTGCGTTGGATTTTCAGCAAGCAATCCGCACACTGCGCTCGGTATGGCAGAGCTTTAGTAGTGATTTGGTGTATCGCACGGATTGGCTTGGCGTGATGCGACAAGCAGGGCGGTTCGCGGGTCAGCATTTGCTTGGTCTGGGGCGTGGTGCTGATCCAGTCGCCTTGTTGGATAATGCACCTTTGCGAGAGTTGTTGCTCAAAGAGTTGGATTTTTCAGGTATCAATTTAGCCGTCGCCAAGCGTAAATTGCATGCGGTTGCGGTCACGGCTTTTGCCTATCAGTCGGGGCAAGCAGTGACTTTTTACCAAGGCCGCGGCACGATTGAGCCTTGGCAGCGCCATCGGCGTCATGGTTTAGCCGCGCGTTTAAATATCGAACATCTAATGGCCAGTTCCGCGATACCTTTACTCTTTGCTCCGGTGCGTGTGGATCGAGAGTATTTTGGTGATGGTGCTGTACGCCAAGCCGCGCCGATCAGCCCCGCATTACACTTAGGGGCTGATAAAGTTTTAGTGATTGGTGTGCGCAATCAAAGTCAGGAAGGCCCCAGCATACCCATGACCTCACGACCGCCGAGCTTAGCGCAAATAGGTGGGCATCTATTAAATAGCACCTTTATTGATAGCTTAGAAGCGGATCTGGAGCTGTTGGGGCGTTTAAATATGCTGGGTAGCATGCTGCCAGAGACAGAGCGCAAAAAGCATTTAGGCCTGTCACCGGTTGACGTGCTGGTGATCTCGCCCAGTAAAAAGATTGATGATATTGCTGCACGGCATCGGCATCAGTTGCCTGCTTCTTTGCGTTTGTTTTTACGCGGGCCCGGTGCGACACGCGCCAGTGGTGGAGGGGTGCTGAGTTATTTGTTGTTTGAGCGGGGCTATTGCAACGAATTGATCGAGTTGGGTTATCAAGATGCTATGAGTCAAAAAGATGAGCTGTTAACCTTTTTAGGTTACAGCCCATCTACTACAGATACAGATTAACTGCCGTCTGCGTTTTTACCACTGCTGCGACTGGCCACTTGCTGAGTGCGACAATTTAAGTAAATTGAGCTTTGCAGCCATTGCTGGTCAGGATACCAAGAAAACATAAACTGACCGCCTTTGAGCTTGTCGATCACTGTGCGCGCGATTTCTGGACGAACAGCAGGGCAACCTTGGCTGCGACCAATACGCCCCTGGCTTTTAATCCAAGCAGGGTTCACATAGTCGGCAGGGTGAATCACAATGGCACGCTCACGCGCACGATCATTAAAGCCTGGCTCTAAACCATCCATACGCAATGAGTAGCCATGTTTACCTTGATAGCTTTCTGAGGTGCGAAACAGGCCGATACTTGACTGGTGACTGCCATTGGTATTGGAAAAGCTCGTAGCGAAATTATCACCTGAGCGATTACCGTGCGCGACAAAGTCATTGATTAATAGTTTTTTACTGTGCAGATCAAAAATCCATAAACGCTTTTCGCTGGACGGCAAAGAGAAATCAATAACCGCCAGACGCTTGGCTGGTTCCGCACCGTTATTCAGCGCACATTGCATCGCGCTTAATGCCGTAGATAGAACCTGACTATCAAGCGATGGTGCAGCCTGTTTGAGGGCGTTGTTGAGTTGGACTGGCAGGGTAGCGGCTGTGGCTGATAGAGTGCAGAAACTGGACACAGCCAGAAAAAACGAACGAATAAGAAATGGACGAAGCATATAGATACTCTCGTAACGGCACATTAATGTGCTAGATAAAAATGATGAGTTTGAATATAAAGCTGCGCCTGTATCTATGTTCTACTAATAATTGTGATACAACGAACTGAATCAGCGTCTCGTTTAGTGCGCAGCGAATTCAATAAAGCGCATATCCTAACAGCTCATTGAATGGATCCAAACCCTTGCTTAGAAAACATACTTGGCTAGCTTTAGCCATCATCGGCATCACACACACGACATTCAGTTGGGCGCAAAGCAGCACGAGCGTGCAAACATTGGCTCAAACGCTGAATGAGTTCCCCAGTGCTTGTACTCAATCAACTGCAGACCGTTTGTCGGATCAGTCGATTAAGCGCCTGCAAGCATTCTATCAGGCAACTGGCGATACACTGCTGTGGCAGGATGCCGCTCAACGCCAAACGCTTGCGCAGATGTTGCGCGATACCCGTTATGACGGTTTAGAACCGAACAACTATCAGTTGCAGCGTATTACGGCATTGGTACAGCAGAATTCACCGATAACTCAGCAGTGCCATGACGTACTGATAAGTCATGGTTATTTACAGGCTTTACAGCATTTGCGCGATGGCGTGTTGGATGCCGACAGTATTGAGCCTTATTGGTATGAAGAGGGCATTAAAAAGCCCGTGCGCAGCTCTATTGTTGAGTTAGCGGCTAGCGGCCTACAAGACTTGCCGCAAGCCTTTGCGCAAGCGCGTCCTCAGCAACAGCAGTATCAAGCATTGCGAGAAGTGCTAAAAAGTAGCTATATTTTATCGCAACCGGATTGGGGCACTGTTGCCACTGCGGGCAAGTCACTGCGCGTGGGTGATCGAGATGCTCGGGTGCCCAGTTTGCAACAGCGCCTAGAGCGTGCAGGTTATCGAGTCGCGCCAGAGCAACCGCTTGATGTTGCAGTAGTCGAGGGTGATGCTGTGCTTGCGCAGCCAGAGGCAATTGATCCTTTGCTTTATAGTCAGCAACTGGCCGATGGGGTGAAAGCCTTTCAGCAAGATCATTATCTCGAAGATGATGGCATTGTTGGGCCTGCCACTGTGCGCGAGTTGAATATCAGTCCTGAGCAACGTTTGCAGCAAGTGCGTGTCAATCTTGAGCGTTTGCGTTGGCTGGATAAGCAATTAGACCCCACGATGCTGGTGGTGGATATTGCTGGCGCACGTTTGTTATTTTTCCGTGATGGCCAGATTGTTTGGCGTACCCGCACGCAAGTGGGCACTGTGCGCCGTCAAACCCCCTTATTAAAATCACGTATTACTCATTTAACCATTAACCCGACCTGGACAGTGCCGCCTACTATTTTACGCGAGGATAAGATTCCAGCAATCCGCCGAGATATTGGTTATTTGGCGCGTAGCAATATGAGTGTGCTGGACTATCAGGGTAATGTGCTTGATCCGTACAGCATTAACTGGCAATCACCGCCAGGTTTGATGCTGCGCCAAGGCCCAGGTCCGAGTAATGCTTTAGGTTTGGTGGCGATTCGCTTTGCTAACCCGTTCTCGGTGTACTTACACGATACGCCCAGCCAGCATTTGTTTGGCCGCGCTTCGCGCACGGTCAGTTCAGGCTGTGTGCGAGTGGAAGATGCGCAGAAGTTGGTTGATCAATTATTAGTGGGCGCCACAGAGCAAGAGTTGGCGCGGATTGTACAAATCCAAGACAGCGGTAAAACACGTAATGTGAATTTACCTAAGCCGGTACCGGTGTTGTTAGCCTATTGGACGGTCGAAGTGGATATGGATAATCGCTTGCGTTTTCGTAGTGATAGCTATGGCCATGACCAGAAAATCATCGCAGCTTTACAGGCTGCGCAGCGTTAATGCTCGAGTGAGCTGATATCGCTGCAATAAAAAAAGCCGCTGCAGGGTTAACCCCAGCAGCGGCTTTGTTGTTGATGCTTACTGATCTTTGGTGTTGCTTTCGGAATCAAAGTCGAATGATCTTTCCAGCCATAGCGCATTGATAATGGCCATGCTGCAGGCTAACAGTACGCCTAAAATCCAAGTGAAATACCACATATTTAACCCCTTTTATCATTGACTGAAGCTGAGTTGCTACTTCAGTTAAGCCAGTGTCTTGCTTGGCTTATACACAGTGCCAGGAATGAGCTGGCACTGTTACTGGTTTCTCTATTAATACATACCGTGGGTATTGCTATCAATATCAGAGACTTTGACCACGCCCCACATTTTGATGTAACTCCATAAGGTGTAGATCAAAATCAGTGGTACAAAAATAGCTGCAGCAACAAACATAATCCCCAAGGTTTTATGGCTCGATACCGCATCCCACATGGTCAAGCTCGACGCAGGGTCAATGCTTGATGGCATTAGGAAGGGGAACAGAGCAAAACCTGCAGTACATAATGCGCCAACAATCATCAGTGATGAGCCTAGGAAAGCAAAGGCAGAGCGCTGAGTTGTCGCCGCTAACAGAGCAATAACACCACCAGCAATACCAAGCAGCGGCGCAATGCGCATGATGGGGTACTGGCTGTAGTTGGCCATCCAGCCTGGGTTATTTTGCTTAACCACTTTGCTTAACGGGTCAATGGCGCCATTGAAGTCAATCACTGACATCACGTTGTAGCCCTGAATACCCAGCCATAGCCACAGGCCGGCACCAATAAAGGTGATTAAGAACATTAAGGCAAACAGTTGTGTGGCACGGCGTGCGCGGGTAAACACCTGCTGATCTGTACGCATCATTAACCATGTTGCACCGTGGGTGGTCAGCATCGCAACACTGACTAAACCGACCAGAATGCCAAAGGGGTTAAGTAGGCCCCAGAAACCACCGGTGTAGGTGATGCGCATGGTGTCATCGAGCATAAATGGCACACCTAGGAACAGGTTGCCGAAGGCTACACCAAAGACTAACGCAGGCACAAAGCTACCTAAGCACAGTGTCCAGTCCCAGCGTGCGCGCCAGTTTGGATTTTCAAGCTTGCTGCGGTAGTCAAAGCCCAGAGGGCGAGTGAACAAGGCAAAGAGTACAATCAGCATCGCCCAGTAAAAACCGGAGAACGATGCAGCATACACAATTGGCCACGCAGCAAATAATGCACCTGCAGCTGTGACTAACCAAACCTGGTTACCTTCCCAGTGCGGACCAATGGTGTTCATCACCACACGGCGTTCGCTGTCAGTACGACCAACGAAAGGCAGTAGAATCACTGCACCTAAGTCAAAACCATCGGTTAAAGCGAAACCAATCAGCAGTACGCCAACCAGCACCCACCAGATCAGTTTTAGAGTTTCGTAATCAAACATTTCGTCACTCCTTATGCGTTCTTGTTCGCGTCTTGTTCGAAATGGTAGCGGCCAGTATGTAGGCAGCTTGGACCTTTACGCGCAAAACGAATCATTAAGAACATTTCAATAATAATTAACACAGTGTAGATAGAGATGATTGCAATAATCGAACCCCACACATCTGCTGTGGTGAGTGATGAAGCGGAGAGGAAGGTTGGCAGTACTTCACCAATCGACCAGGGTTGACGACCCACTTCGGCAACATACCAACCTGTTTGCACACCCACCCAAGGCAGTGGTAAACAGATTAAGGCAAAGCGTAGCAACCAAGGTTTGTGCTCTTGGTTATGCTTGGTCGAAGCCCAAAACGCTAAGACAAACAGCAACAGCATTAAGAAACCAGCACCCACCATCATACGAAATGCCCAGAAGATGCTAGGTACGTGCGGAATGGTATCGGCAGCTGCTTGTTTGATTTGCTCTTCAGTCGCATCAGAAATATTTTCTGTATAGCGCTTGAGGAGTAAACCGTAGCCTAAGTCTTGCTTCACTTCGTCAAACAAAGCGATGTTTTCTGCAGTGCGATCACCGGCGCGCAGTACAGCTAAACGCTCACTGGCAATAATGCCGTTACGAATACGCACTTCGTGCTGGTCAATTAAGTCCTTGATCCCTGTCACTTCAGTGTCGAGTGAGCGGGTGGCAATGATACCCATGGCGTAAGGAATCTTGATCGCGTAATCGGTGCTGTGCGTGTCCATATTGGGTAAGCCAATTAAGGTAAATGCCGCAGGTGCTTCTTCGGTGTGCCACTCAGCTTCGATGGCAGCGAGCTTGGTTTTTTGTACGTCACCAATTTCGTAGCCTGACTCATCACCTAAAATGATCACTGATAAAATAGACGCTAAACCAAAGGCCGAAGCAATGGCAAACGAGCGACGAGCAAAGCCCAAGTCACGTTTTTTCAGCAAGTACCAGCTCGAGATCGCTAGTACAAAGATTGAGCCGGTCACATAACCCGCTGCAACCGTATGCACGAACTTAACTTGTGCTACCGGGTTGAAAATCAACGCAGCAAAATCAGTCACTTCCATGCGCATAGTTTCGTAGTTGAACTCAGCACCCACTGGGTTTTGCATCCAGCCGTTAGCCACCAGAATCCACAGTGCGGACAAGTTCGAACCAATAGCAACTAACCAAGTGACAGCCAAGTGCTGGCGCTTACTTAAGCGGTCCCAACCGAAGAAGAACAAACCAATAAAGGTTGATTCAAGGAAGAATGCCATTAAGCCTTCAATGGCTAAAGGGGCGCCAAATACATCACCGACATAGTGACTGTAGTACGACCAGTTAGTACCAAATTGGAATTCCATGGCTAAACCGGTGGCAACCCCGATGGCAAAGTTAATACCAAAGAGCTTGCCCCAGAACAGCACCATATCTTTGTACACTTCTTTGCCGGTTAAGACATAGACAGATTCCATAATGGCTAGCAAAAACGCTAGACCAATGGTCAAAGGTACAAAAATAAAGTGGTACATGGCTGTCATCGCAAATTGAAAGCGCGACAGTTCAATAAGAGATTCCGAGATCATTGTGCATACCCCCCGGGCATAGTTGATACCGAGATGACATTCCATAGCTCAGTGCTCTGTAAGCCAGAGTTGTGCTGTGGAATGCACTGGTGATGAGTCAAGCGATGCATATTTAGCACTCTGTTATATATATACGACAAACGTATTATGTCACTTGTTGTTGGGCTAAAGACAATCAAACAGCGGTGACTTGTTGTCGCACTATGCAGGCTGCATCCTAGTTATCTCATATGTGGGTAAGAGATCAAGCAGTCATAGTGATGAGTAGAGCGGGGGTATGTAGCTAATGCTGTTCGCTTAGCCTTAGCCAAGCGAACAGAGAGGGGGATTAGTGTTCGTTAAGATTAAACGCTGTGAGAGTGAAGGTTGGGACACCAATATCTTGCATCAACTGTGAGCCTTCAAGCTCTGGTAAATCAATAATGGCGGCGACTTCGTAAATACTTGCGCCCATACGACGAATTAAGCGTGCTGCTGCGATAAACGTAGCACCGCTGGCAATGATGTCGTCAATTAATAGCACTTTATCGCCTTCTTTTAAGCTATCAGCGTGCACTTCTAAGACGGATTGCTCGTAATCGGTATCGTAAGGTTCGCTTAATACATCAGCAGGTAATTTACCTTGCTTGCGAAAGAGCACCAAGGGCTTATTCAACTCATAGGCAATGGTGGAGCCAAGTAAGAAACCACGGGACTCAATTGCACCAACGTGAGTAAAGTCGCTGCCCACATAGCGTTGCACTAAACTATCAATCACCATGCGCATGGCTTTAGGTGATTGAAATAATGGAGTGATATCTCTAAAAATAATACCTTTTTTAGGGAAGTCAGGGATAGGCCGAACTAAGGATTTAATTGCAAATTCATCAAAAATCATTGAGTGATCCTCTCTAGAACTGATCAGTTATCTAAGTTGCCGCCTGCTAGTGCGCAGATTTCAATTAAGTTAATTAAATTGATTTCTTTACCTTCTGCAATTAGCAGTCCGTTTTGTTGGAAGCGAGTAAATACACGCGACACTGTTTCTACAGCTAAACCTAAGTAGTTGCCCATTTCGTTGCGCGACATGGCCAGTCGAAACTGCTGTGGTGAATAGCCACGAGCCCGAAAACGGGCAGAGAGGTTCACTAAAAAAGTCGCGATACGCTCATCAGCATTCTTTTTTGATAGCAGCATCATCATTTGCTGATCATCACGAATTTCACGGCTCATAATGCGCATCAATTGACGGCGCAATTGCGGTAGATTGGCACTGAGCTCGTCGAGACGATCAAAGGGGATTTCACAAATGGATGTGGTTTCTAGAGCCACTGCTGAGGCTGGATAAAACTCAGAGTCCATACCTGATAAGCCGACCAGTTCACTGGGTAAGTGGAATCCAGTAACTTGCTCTTCACCATTGTCCGTGACGCTGAACGTTTTTAAACTGCCTGAGCGCACAGCGTATACAGAGATAAAAGGATCGCCTTGACGAAAGAGGAACTCACCCTTTTTTAATGGGCGGCCACGTTTCACAATGCTATCAAGTGAATCTAAATCTTGTAATTCTAAGGACAGAGGAAGGCAAAGTGTGGCAAGACTGCAGTCTTTGCAATGCGCTTGGTGCGGGCTGCGCACACTGATTATTTCTGCCATACACATTGTTCCTGATCAAAAGGGTAAATCAACATTTAGACTTAAGATTACCTGAGCGGACACAAAGCTGCCACTTTGTTTGCAAAGTGGGCCGTGTGCTGCTGGCTAATACCATCTAATGGATTCTTTTGATGAGGAGAAAGCTAGATAACCTGTGTCATGGCTGTGCTGTTTACCGGCTCTGCAATCTGCTGCTCAGCAAAGACTTGGCATACGGCTAAAGTAAATAAGCGCCCCTCTGGGGTCATGTGTAAAGCATGGTCGCTTAACTGCAGCAGGCCATCGTGATGCATTTGTTGTAATTGCGGCCATTGTTGTGCAAAGAGTTGCTTGCAATCAACGTTGTAACCTTGCTGGATGGCTAGAAAATCAACAGAAAACTGACAGTTCAAGCTGTCAATGACATATTCACTGACACTTTGCTCAAGCGATGAGACCACTCCGCATGCTTGAGGCAGTTGCTGGTTGTGGTAAGCATTTTGATAAGCGGTAATGTCTGGCGTATTGCGGTAGTGCAGACTACCAATACGACTGATGGCGCCCGCACCAAAACCTAAAGTATCTAAGTTGGCGTAGGTGCTGTAATCCTGCAGGCCGCAGTGCAAAGTGTCATCTTCTTGTGCAATCGTATAGTCATCATCGGCTAAAGCAAAATTACCCATACCAATATATTGGTATCCGGCAGCTGTGAGTTGTTCAAGCGCGGCGCGCAGCATATGTGCAATATCTGTTGAGCTGGGTAAGTCGTGCGCGGCAATATGTTGTTGTATTGGGTGTTGATGCGGTTGATGCAAAAAGCCTTGCAGGTGCACGCGATCAGGTACCAACTTGAGTGTGTCGCTGAGTGTTTGCGCCAATGATTGGGGTGTTTGCTTGGGCAGTCCGTAGAGCAGGCTGATACTGATATGACGAAATTGCAAGGTGCGGGCCGCCTCGACAATTTTTTGCGTTTGCTCAAGGTTGTGTAGACGGTTGATTGCGCGCTGCACCGTCGGATCCAATGCATGCATCATGATATTTATGCAGTTAAAACCAATATCACGCAGTACGCCCATGGTTGCCCAGTCTGTTTCGCGCGGATCAATATCAATGCTGTAGTGACTAAAATTATTCCTGACAAGATTGAAGTTGTCTTGCAGGCAATGCATCAATTGTTGCAGTTCAAAAGGGTTCAGAAAAGTGGGTGTGCCACCGCTGACATAGAGCTCGTTAATGGGCTGGCTTGGATGAGTATGCTGTGCAAGCAGACGAATTTCGTGCTCTAAGCTCTGTAAATAAGCGCTGCTACGGCTACGATCTTTAGTGATAGTGGTCTTTTTACTGCAGCAATAACAAGCGTTAGCACAAAATGCCATGGTGATATTAAGAGCTAAAGGTCTATTTAAACTGCGACTGGTGCGCAAGGCGCTGTAGCGTTCAAATGTGCTGATAGGCTGCTGAAAGTATTCTGCTGTTGGGTATGAGCGATAAGGTTTATGCAGACGATGGTATCTGTTAAAAAGCTCAGTGCTCCAACCTGTACTCGTAGCCATAACCATTGCCCCTGTTGACTCATGTTTTTCATAAGTATAGGGGCTGTTGGGTTATGGCCTGTTGATCTGTATCAGGCGTAGTAGGGGCTGAGAGAGATTGTTAGTGACCCATCAGCCAATGCTGGTGAGGGCCGGGTAATGTCCACAGGCCATACAGAATTACCATAGCACCGGCGGCAGAACGAACATTTTGTTTGCGCAAGAAGGCTGTGACCTGTTCGGCAGCTAAGCCAGAAGCGAGCAGCACGGGCCAAGTGCCTAAGCCAAAGGTAAACATTAATAAAGCACTGGTGGCTGCATCGCCTTGGCTGGCAGTCCAAAATAAAGTGCTATACACCAAGCCGCAGGGCAGCCAGCCCCATAAAGTACCTAGCAGAAGCGCATGCCCAGTGCTTTTTACCGGTAACAGACGGCCGGCAATAGGTTGAATGTACTTCCATAGGTGGCGGCCGACTTTTTCTACATGAGTTAAGCCATGCCACCAGCCTGCCAAATACAGACCAAGGCTAATCAGCAGCAAGCCAGCAACCACGCGTAAGGCGGCAGCGGCGGGCGTTTGTTCCACTGCCCAGCCGAGCAAGCCAAATAAAAATCCAGCTAAGGCATAACTACTGACGCGGCCTAAGTTATAGGCAACAATCATACGCAAGCGTTTGTGCTGTTGCTCCTGTGGAATACTCAGGGTTAACGCCCCCATTAAGCCACCGCACATACCTAAGCAGTGACCGGCACCGAGCAAACCAAGAATAAAAGCTGAGGCTAGCAGGGGTAATAAGTCAGCCATTGTGCTGTTTATCCTCAGGTGCGTCTGCAGATTCAGTAGGGTTGTGCTTCATTCCTGCAGTATGCATTGGATCTTCATCATCAAATAAAATGCTGTGTGCAGGACCATCAAGGTCTTCATATTGACCGTTATCCACAGCCCAAAAGAACAAACGAATTGCCAACGCTACAATTAATAGTGCGGCTGGAATCATGACATAGAGAGCGGCCATTACATGCCTCGCTAAAATAGAATTAAGCTGGCTCAGCTAAGTGAGTCAGGCGCAGCGCATTGAGCACCACCAGCAGTGAGCTGATCGACATCCCAAAGGCTGCCCAGCCAGGAGTGACCCAGCCGATCGCAGCAAAGGGGATGACTAAGCCATTGTACAGGGTCGCCCAGCCGAGGTTTTCAATAATCACGCGGCGGGTTTTCTTGGCGACTGCTAAAGCGCTGACTAAACTGCCTAAACTATTGGATAGTAAAATAGCGTCTGCGGTGGTCTTAGCTAAATCAGTGGCGCTGCCCATAGCAATACTGATATCAGCGGCAGCCAGCACCGGAACATCATTGACACCATCGCCGAGCATTAATACATGACGGCCTTGGCTGTGTAACTCTTTAAGTACTTGCAACTTATCGTCAGGTGTAAGGCCGCCGCGGGCGTCATCAATCTGTAACTGCTGAGCAATCTGCTGCACCATGGGTGAGCTATCACCGGATAACAATAAAACTTGCCAGCCACGGGCGCGGCAGGTTGCCAATAGCGCAGGGGCGTCGTCGCGAAGTTTATCGTCCAAAGCAAACCAAGCGAGTGCTTGCTCAGTATCGCCAAGCAATAACCACTGGCCTTCTTGGCTGGGCATCGCTGGCGCAGGGTAGCCACCGAGTTCGCTTACATAATCAGGCCGACCAATGCGCAAATGGCGATCGTTGACCTGGCCTTCCAAGCCTAAACCAGGTGCGCTACTAATATCCTGCGCCGCTGTTGTGGTGCGGCCAAAGGCGCGAGCAATAGGGTGCTCAGAGTGGCTTTCCAGTGCTGCAGCGAGCTCAAGGCATGCGGTCTCACCTAAGTCAGCCAGCGGCTGAATCTGCTTGAGGGTCAGCTTGCCTTCAGTCAGAGTGCCAGTTTTATCAAAAATAACTGTATCGACTTTTTGAAAGCTTTCTAGCACATGCCCTTTAGTGATCAGCAAACCCAGCTTATGCAAGGAGCCGGTTGCTGCGGTCAGTGCAGTGGGCGCTGCCAGTGATAATGCGCAAGGGCAGGTGGCGACCAGCAGTGATAGTACAATCCAAAAAGCGCGTGATGAGTCAATTTGCAGCCAGATTAAACCGACGACTGCGGCAATAATTAACACGCTAATTAAAAACCATTGCGCAACCTTATCTGCGAGTTCGGCTAAGCGTGGCTTAAGAGATTGTGCGCGCTCTAATAAACGTACGATGGCTGAAAGCTGCGTATGCTCACCTAGGGCGAGTACATCAATCGTCAATGGGCCTTCGATGTTGAGTGTGCCGGCAACCACGCTATCGCCTGGCTTTTTGGCTAAGGGTAGGTATTCACCAGTCAGTAATGATTCATCAATACTTGAGGTGCCAGTGCTGATGCGGCCGTCGGCTGGAATTAAGTTGCCAGGCGGCACTAAAAGCTGGTCGCCTTGTTGTAATTCACTGAGCAGAATACGCTCGTTACTGCCGTCCGCATTCAGGCGCAAACAAGAAGCAGGCAGTAGATTGACCAGTTGCGAGGTTGCGGCTGAAGTGCGTTCGCGTGCGCGACGTTCTAGATAGCGCCCCGACAATAAAAACAGAGCAAACATGCCCGCAGCATCAAAATACAGGTCGCCTTGGCCCGTTAGAGTTGACCAAATCCCTGCGGCATAGGCGCCGGCAATGGCCAGAGATACTGAAACATCCATGGTGAGGTGGCGGGTGCGTAAATCACGCCAAGCGCCGTAGAAAAACTCAGTGCTGCAATAAAATACAATAGGCGTAGTTAAAATCAAGCTCACCCAACGCAGCAAGCGATCCATAGCTTCGGAGAGGTCTAAATTAAACTCAGGCCAAGTGGCCATGGAGGCCATCATCACCTGCATCCACAGCAATCCAGCTACACCGAGTTTACGTAGGGCGCGGCGGTTGTCGGCCTGCATTTGCACACTGACAGTATCAGGCTGCCAAGGGTGAGCGGCATAGCCGATATGGCGTATGGTTTTGAGTAATTCAGATAAGGCAACTTGCTCGAGATCCCAGCGAATCGAGAGGCGGTGATTGCTGAGGTTAAGCGAGGTATCGATAACGCCCGGTAGCTGTTTAAGATGCTTCTCGATCAGCCAGCCACAGGCTGCACAGGTGATACCTTCAATTAATAATTGCGTTTCACTGATATTGCCAGAGGTGCTGACAAAAGGTTTTTGAATGTCTTCACGGTCGAGTAACAGTAACTCATCAGGCAAAACACCGGGCAGTGCTTCTGGGTTGGCTGACGCTTCACTGCGGTGCAAATAATAGCTTTCCAAACCGCCAGCTATAATGGCCTCGGCTACAGCTTGACAGCCAGGGCAACAAAAAACGCGCGATTCTTTAAGCACAACAGCCGTAAACGCCTCACCTGTTAGAACAGGTAAGGCACAGTGATAACAAGATAAAGGCGCAGCCATAGTAGTCAGCTATCAATAAGTGAAACAGCTTACAGTGTCGGATCAAAACGGTAGGTCATAGTGGACTATTACTCGCCGAGTTTGATGCTTTGTCCGCTGATTAAGGTGTGTTCTTCAAATAAGCGCCATTGAGCGCCATCTTCTTCACCTAAAATCTCGACAAAACGTCGGCCTTCGATATCTTCTTGCAGTAAGCCACGATATAGATCGTTACTGACGGGTTGCAACACGATACGACGGTCACGTGCTTGTTGAGTCGGGGAAATCAAGTTGAGAACAATTTGTTGAGGGCGGCTATCGCCAGAAACAACCAACTCGGCTTGACCAATATCATTATCTAGGCTCAGTGTACCGCCAATGTTGAGTTGGTCTGCGAGTTGTTCACGCTCTAGCGAAGTGTTAATACCTTTGCCGACATCATAGTAGTTATCCACCACTAAGCTGTCGGCATTGCGGATGGCAATCGTCAATAAAGACAGCCCGAGCACCACAGAGAAACTGAGCATACCAATGATAAACCAAGGCCAAAATTCTTTATACCAGGGTAAAACATTGTCTTCGGGCTGCATACAATATCCTTTAATTAACGAAGGGTTGGGCCGAGAAAACGGCTTTCAGTTGTTCTATGAATACTGCTGTCATCTTCAGAGTGAACTCTAAATTCAATCTGATTGGTGCTGGAAGGGATATCTTCAGGGTCAACTGACACAGACACAGGTACAGATAAAATCTCACCGGCTGCAGCAGTAACGTGATTCTTGCCTTCAAGCGTTAGGCCGTTAAGACCGCTGGCTTCAATGACGTACAGGTGAGCTTTTTGATCTTTGTTCATGATCTTAATGGTGTACACGTTTTCAATACGACCCTCTTGGTTTTCACGATAGGGGGTACGGTCTTTGATCACGTTAAACTCAACTAGAGTACGGTTGAAAACGGTATAACCAAACAGGCTACTCATCACCAGTAACGCTAAGGCGTAACCAATTAAGCGTGGGCGTACAAGCTTGGTTTTTTGTCCGGCCAGGTTGTGCTCTGTCGTGTAGCTGATTAAACCTTTAGGGTAGCCAACTTTAAGCATGACGTCGTCACAGGCATCAATACAGGCTGCGCAGCCAATACAGGCGATTTGTAAGCCATCACGGATATCAATACCGGTCGGGCAGACATGCACGCACAACTTACAGTCAATACAGTCACCTAAACCTTGTGCTTTGTAATCGCTACCTTTTTTGCGAGGGCCACGATTTTCACCGCGCTCAGGATCGTAAGAAACAATCAAAGTGTCTTTATCAAACATCACGCTCTGAAAGCGTGAGTAGGGGCACATATGCACACACACTTGTTCGCGCAGCCAGCCCGCATTGAGATAAGTCAGCAGGGTGAAAAAGCCAACCCAGAAATAAGCCCAGCCATCTGCTGCGCCAGTAATAAGGTCAAAAGGTAGTTCACGGATAGGTGTGAAATAACCTACAAAAGTAAAGCCGGTTATAAAACCGATACTGATCCACATTATATGCTTGATAGCTTTACGTGTGAACTTATTAACGGACATTGGAGCTTTATCGAGTTTCATGCGAGCGTTGCGGTCACCTTCAGTGACTTTTTCGCACCACATAAATACCCATGTCCAAACGCTTTGTGGGCAAGTGTAGCCACACCAAACACGTCCAGCAAATACGGTGATAAAGAATAAGCCGAAGGCGCAAATAATGAGCAGCCACGATAGCAACATAAAGTCTTGAGGCCAGAAGGTGGCACCAAATACATAGAATTTTCGCTCGGGTAAGTTCCACCAAACAGCTTGGCGATCGCCCCACTGCAACCATGCAGTACCGAGAAACAGAGCAAAAAGAAAGAGGCCCGAAACAATACGAATGTTGCGGAAAATACCAGTGAACGCACGTGTATAAATTGTTTCACGTTTTGCGTACAAGTCTGTACTGGTCTTTGCTGGGGTAATGTTTTTTACAGGTATTTTTTCAGTCATCAGGTTGTACCAGTGCTGTTTTTGAAATATCCGGCCAGTAAAACTGGCCGGAATATACTTAGAACTGCCTTGTATGGTACGCCTGCTGAGGATCCAGCAGAGAGTGACAGCATGTCGCAGGCATCAATTACTGATCTTGCGACTCATTTGATAGGCTGTATACATAAGCAGCTAATAAGTGAACTTTGTCATTGCCTAGGAAGTTTGCTTGTGCAGGCATCTGGCCGTTACGGCCATGGCGAATGGTTTGTTGAACTTGAGCAAAGCTCGAGCCGTACAACCATATTCTGTCTGACAAGTTAGGTGCGCCAAGTAAAGGGTTACCTTTGGCTTCAGGGCCGTGACATGCTACACACATAGTGTTGTAGGATTGTTGACCTGCCGCAAGGTCGAGACCTTCAGGGTTCTTCAAGCCAGACAAGCTACGTACGTAACCAGTAACGTTTTTAACGCCTTCATTACCCAGTGCTGCTTCCCAACCTGGCATTGCTGCCATACGACCGTTAAGGATTGAGGCTTTGATTGTTGCAGGCTCGCCGCCCCAGATCCAGTCGTTGTCGGTTAGGTTAGGGAAGCCATGTGCGCCTTTGGCGTCAGAACCGTGGCAAACAGAGCAATGCGAAGCAAACAGGCGTCCACCCATTTTTAAAGCATCGTCATCTTTAGCAACGTCTTCAATCGACATCGCAGCATATTTAGCAAAGATAGGGCCATATTTTTCATCGGCTTTAACTATTTCGCGATCATACTGCTTAGTTGATGTCCAGCCGCCTTCGTAGCCTGGCAAGATACCTTTCCAGTTACCCATGCCAGGGTAAAGCACAAGGTAGCCCACAGCAAAAACGATAGTGCCGACAAACAACATAAACCACCAGCGTGGTAGTGGGTTGTCAAACTCTTGGATGCCATCATAAACGTGGCTAAGGGTTTGGTCTGTTGTGTCACTGCGTTGACCTTTACGTGTCGCAAAAATGAGCCACGTTATGGCCAGAATAGTACCGCTCGTAAGAACTACGACGTACCAATTCCAGAAAGAAGTCATGGGTTGTTGCTCCTGGATGTGTCTTTATTCGGCTCGCTGTTAGAGCTTGGATCTTCGTCAGCGAAGGGTAAGTTTGCAGCATCATCAAAGCTTGATTTGCGCTTACTGTTGTAAGCCCAAAATACCATTGCGATAAATGCTATCAAAAGGAGTAGCGTGCCTGCGCCGCGAAGAAATCCAATGTCCATTAACGTTACCGTTTGCTCTTAATAGATGTACCAAGTACCTGTAGGTAGGCTACAACGGCCTCCATTTCGGTCTTGCCCTGAACTGCTGCTACCGCACCTTTGATATCATCATCAGTGTAGGGCACGCCTAACCAGCGCATGGCCTCAATTTTGGCAACAGTGTCTTTACCATCTAATTTGTTTTCTACTAACCAGGGGTAAGCAGGCATCTTAGACTCAGGTACAACGTTACGAGGGTTGTAGAGGTGGGCACGGTGCCAGTCATCAGAGTAACGACCACCAACGCGCGCCAAGTCTGGCCCTGTACGCTTAGAACCCCATAAGAATGGGTGCTCATATACGCTTTCGCCTGCTACAGAGTAGTGGCCGTAACGTTCGGTTTCAGCACGGAAAGGACGAATCATCTGTGAGTGGCACTGAACGCAACCTTCACGGATATAGATATCGCGACCTTCGAGCTGTAGAGCTGTGTAAGGCTTGAGACCTTCCACTGGCTCATTCACCAAGTCTTGGAAAAACAAAGGTACGATTTGTACCAAGCCGCCAATACTGACTGCAATTACCATAAAAAACGCAAGTAAACCAACGTTTTTTTCAACGCGTTCATGATTTTTCATTAGTGAGCGCCTCCAACAGTAAAGCGTGCAGCGGCATTCGCTTTCTCAATGTCTGACGAACGTACAGTGCGCCATACGTTGTATGCCATAAATAGCATA
>DATERP010000203.1:0-12643 GCA_035271385.1 Thiopseudomonas sp.
TGCATGATTTTTTGTTTGGCGGCCATACGTTTGGCGTGGCGTTCGGGGTCTTTAGCGTGTTCACGCATGGGTGTTCTCCTGTGGGTGATTCAAGCGCAGCGACTGGCCTTTGAAAATAGCAGCAATCAGCGCTGGGGCAGAGGGAAAGTAGCTGTAAAAGAAACTGGCCATTAAACCTTTATTGCAGAAAACAGCTTCAGCGCCAGTACCCGCTTGCTTGCGGGTATGGGTTGTTGGCTGCCATGGAGTTTCTAATGTGGAGCGGTGAAAGGTGTGGCCTTTGATCTGACCGTCTAGGGTCTCTAGGCTGTGTAAGCCTATACCTTGTAGGCGTTTGACTATAGCTGCACGCCCCGGAATCAACCCAAGCACTGCATAGGCCGTACCTTCGTTATCGACTAATTCTTCAGCGCAGGCCATCAAGCCGCCACCTTCTGCGAGTATCGGTTGACCTGCTTGATAAAAGGCTCGAATCGCTTCCAGCATCGGGGTGTTGGCCGCTAGGGTGCTGGCGTGCAGTTCTGCATAACCACCGGGTAACCACAGCGCATCTGCCTCTGGTAGTTCTGTATCTGATAATGGAGAAAAGTAATGCAACTCAGCGCCCATCGCCAGCAGTAACTCGGTATTGGCACGATAAATAAAGCTAAAAGCAGCGTCACGTGCGATCGCAATACGCACCCCAGTCAGTAACTGGCCTGGCGCAACTGCGGGTGCCGCGGCGGCGATAGTGACTGCTGTAGGTAAGGCATCCAACCCTGCATCTTGTAGAACTTGAGCTGCATCATTGAGTTGTTGCTCGAGATTATCGAGTTCTGATGGCTGCATCAGGCCTAAGTGTCGATCTGGGATATGCATTGCTGCATGTCTGGGGATGGCACCTAACAGACGAATACCGGCAGGCAGGCCTTCTTTGAGCATCTCGGCATGACGTGGACTGCCGATTTTATTGGCAATCACATCATAGACTGGCAGTTGTGGATCATAACTGGCCAGCCCTAAGACTAGAGCGCCAAAGGTCTGCGCCATACCGCCAGCATCAATCACTGGCAAAGCTGGGATGCCCATCAATTTGGCTAAATCAGCACTGGATGGATCGCCATCAAACAAGCCCATTGAGCCTTCAATTAAAATCAAATCAGCGTCTTGCGCAGCTTCAGCCAAGCGCCAGCGACACTCGTCTTCGCCAGTCATCCATGGATGCAATTGATAGACTGGATGGCCAGAAGCAATTTCCAGCACCATAGGGTCAAGATAGTCGGGACCATGTTTAAATACGCGCACTTTACGGCCAGCGTTACGGTGTAAACGTGCTAAAGCTGCGGTCACCATTGATTTACCCTGCCCAGAGGCGGGGGCGGTAATCATTACTGCCGGTACAGATCTATTCATAGTGTCACCATCTTTCATCATGATTAGCTGGCGCACACAGGGACAAATACTGGCGCGCCATCGGCCTCTACAGTGATCAGTTTTTGGTTATACAGTTGCTCAAGTGCAGAGGGTTTTAACATTGTACTGGCCGGGCCCCAGCAGGCATCGCCATTGGTGTACAGCAGTAAAACATGGCTGCACCAGCGGGCAGCAAGGTTAAGGTCATGCAAGCACATAAATACGGTTTTCTTTAAGGCGGCTTGATCGCGTAGCAAACTCATCACTTTAACCTGATGATGCAAGTCCAAGTGGTTGGTGGGTTCATCCAGCAGCCAAATATTAGGGTCTTGCGTCATCAGTGTGGCAATCGCCACGCGCTGGCGCTCTCCGCCCGATAAAGTGCTGAGTAGGCGTGCAGATAAATGATCGACATCCATGGCCGCTAAGGCCTGTTGTGCCCGTTGCAAGTCAGTACTTTTTTCACTTTCCCATGGCGATAACCACGGGTGCCGACCGATCAATGCAGTTTCTAGCACTGTGGCCGGGAAGCTGTCTTGGCGCTCTTGAAACACCAAGCCTAATTGCTGGGCAATATCGCGACGTTTTAAGTCTGTCAGTGCGGATTGATTTAACAGTACTTGGCCACTGCGCGCTGGTAGTAAGCCCGCTAAGGTATGCAGTAGAGTGGTTTTACCCGCGCCATTGGGGCCCAGTACCCCCCAGACTTGACCGGGCTCAATACACATATTCAGCGCGAAGCCATCGGCGCGATTGGGTACGTTGATGATCAGATCGCGGGTCTGCAAAGTGCTCATCAACGACTCCGGTGCAGTAAATACAGAAAGGTCGGTACACCCAGTAGCGCTGTAATCACGCCAACCGGCAATTGTTCGGGGGCGATAATAGTACGCGCTAGCGTATCAGCTAGTACCAGTAGGGTACCGCCGGCTAATGCGCTGGCAGGTAAAATAACCCGCTGATCGTTACCTAAAACCAAGCGCAACATATGCGGCACAATTAACCCGACAAAACCGATGCTGCCCGCCGTGGTCACTGCAGCGGCGGTGAGTAGGCTGGCAATCAGGTAAATCGTCCATTCCAGCGGTCGTACTGATACGCCTAGAGCCGCTGCCTGCATCGAACCGCGCGCTAGCACATTGAGATTACGCGCTAACGGCATAATCACCATGATCGCAAAAACTAATACCAACAATGCCGGCCAAGGTGTGCGAGCGTAAGACACATCACCCATCAGCCAGTACAACATACCTGGCAGTTCATAAGATGGCGTTAGGGCGAGCATCAGTGTAATTAATGCCCCCCAACCTGCGGCCACCACTACGCCGGTTAATAACAGGCGCGATGCGGTCCAGCTGCCGGTACCCTGGGCTAAGCCAAATACCAAAACAGTGGCCAGCATGGCACCCGCAAAGGCAGAGCCAGAGATGATAAATGTGCCCATGCCTGTGAGCATAGCTAAGAGTGCGCCCACTGCCGCGCCACCGGATAAGCCCAGCACATAGGGGTCAGCCAAGGGATTGCGCAGCAGCACTTGCATCAACGCACCTGCTACCGCCAGTAAACCACCAGTAGCAAAGGCTGCCAGCGTGCGCGGTAGGCGCAGATCCCATAACAAAGTGCTATGTAAAGCGCTGCCTTCACCTTGTAGTACGGCCCATAATTGAGCCGGTGCGATGGTGACACTGCCAATGGCTAAAGCCAGTACCATCGCCAGTACAGCAACAATGCTCAGCACCAGTAACGAGCGCATCATTGGAGAATTACGAGCAGATTTTTTGCTTAGAGCATCAACGACCACGGGCAATATCCAGTTTTTCACAGACAGCGCGACTCGCTTCTAACAGTCGAGGAGTCGGTCGTGAAATAGGTGAGGCAGGGATAAAAAACAAGTTGTTATTGGCTACTGCGCGCATCTTAGGATATTTTTTCCAGTGATCCAGCTGTTGATCATGATTATCTACAGTGCGGCGACCGGTCAGAATCACTTCGGGGTCTGCTTCTAAGACAACTTCAGGGCTGATGCGGGGCACCAAGCGCGGCATATTAGCAAACACATTGGTTCCACCACACAGTTGCAGCACTTTACCGATCAAGTGTGTGTTGTTAATGGTCATGAGTGGTGTTTCCCACACTTGATAGAACACCGAGATAGGTTTCGCCTCGCGGTATTGTTCAGCGATGGCTGCGATACCTATGCGAAATCGTTCAGCTTCAGCAAAGCCTGCTTCTTCAGTGCCGGCTAAGATTGAAAGCCGCTCAATGGCGCTTGATACACCCTCGAAAGTGCGCGGCTCGATGGCAAATATCGGCAAATCTAATTCCTGTAACAATTCCATTTGTGCAGGAGGGTTGCCGCTGACCCAGGTCACAATCAGATCAGGCTTGAGTGCCAGCAAGGCTTCCACATCAATGCGCGTGTGATTACCCACTAAAGGCAGCTTTAATGCAGCAGGCGGATAATCACTGTAATTCACCCCTGCGATGACCTGCTCACCGGCACCGGCAGCAAAGGTCAGTTCGGTAGCACCCGGTGATAGCGTGGCAATGCGCTGAGCAGGTGTGGCGATGCACAGCGTGCGCAAAGCATCGTCTGCGACACAACGTTGTGCTTCAGTGGCTACTGCTTGAGGCAGTACAGCCGCAAGCAGTAAGCTCAGAGTCATTTTTAAACTTAGCCATTTAGCTTTCACCTTGGCACTCCCGTCTTAACGCTGGATTAGAGATCATAGCGCAGGGTGAGCATGCTGGTACGGCCTGCAGCGATATAGTTGACGTCCTTGGACTTTATTCCTGTTGAATATTCTTTATCCAATACGTTAGCGACTGTCAGGCGCGTGCTCCAGTTGGGAGTAATTTTCCAGCCAGCACGTAGATCAAAAGTTGTAAAACCAGGCAGTTGGTTTTTGTTTTTGGCATCATCATAGCGATGATCTTCAGTAATCATCGAAGCGCCCAGCGTGAACTGGCTAATAGTTTTATCTAGATCCAGGCGTGCAGTTTGCTTGGTGAGACGACGAAGTTGCTTACCTGTTTTACGGTCTTCAGGGTCCATATAGGTTAAGGCCACCGCAGTGCGCCAGCCATTGTGCTCATAACCGCCTGCTAACTCTGCACCGCGCATGCGTGCTTGTTCAACGTTTTCAGGAATAAGGATTTTGTTGGTTTCTTGATTGATGATCAGATCTTCAACGTCCATTTGATAGACCGCTAAGTCCCAGAACCATTGTGCATAATGACCGCTTGCACCCAGTTCAAAGGTTTCGGATTGCTCGGGTTTTATGTCTGGATTACTTTGAAAACTAGCTGTAGTTGCGCCATATAAGTTATTAAAAGTGGGGGCGCGAAACGCAGTACCGTAGCTGGCACGAATGCGGTGAAAACTGTCTAATCTATAACCTAATGCTAGGCCGCCAGTGTGTTTAGTGCCGTAGGCTTGGTTGTCATCACTGCGTAGACTCAATTGCGCATCTAATGCATCAAAGTTCATTCTGAGTTGGGTAAAGACTGCTTTGTTGGTTCTGCTGGTTTTAGCATAGGTTTGCGAGCTGTTAACTTCGTCTTGCTGGAACTCGGTACCAGCAACCAACTCGTAATTGCTATAGGAGAAGGTGTTCTCCCAGCGGGCTTGGCGCAGGCGTGTATTGTAAAAAGATTTAGAGTCTTTTGAGAACGTTTTTTCATCATCGCGCGATTCAGCCAGTTGGATTTTGCTAGTCCAGTCATCAGTCACTGGAAGGGTTAAGCCAAAACCTAGAGTGCGAACGGTGTAATCTGTATTGCCACCTTCGTGCTCAGTATTACCTTGCGACTGCAACAGCAGCAGGTTGGCTTCAGCGCCGTTCTCAAATTCATGAGCAATGCGGCCCAGTCCTGCTGTGTTACGAAAGCCGCGATCATCACCTTTTTGCACAATAGCGGTACCGTCAGACTCTTTGTGCAGCCCGCTGAGGCTAAAGCGTGTGCCGCCAGAGGTACCTGAGATACCTGCACTGGTTTTTTGGGTGTCAAAGTTGCCCGCGCCAGCTTCGATCCAGCCGCGTTGCCCTTGTTTTGGGTCCAGTGAAAAGGCTTGCACTACACCGCCCATAGCATCGGCACCATAGAGTGAACTGCGCGGGCCACGAACAATTTCCACACGCTGAATCAGCTCAGTTGGCATAAAGCGCCAAGGTGCGCCACCGCTGGTCGCTGAGTGCAGTTTGATCCCATCCAGTAAGAACACCGTACCGGCATTTTGAATACCACGAATACTCACATTGGTGGTTTTACCGAAGGAGCCATTGCCTGTCACGTTAATGCCGGGCTGACCACGCAACAGCTCAGAAAAATCAGCGGGGGCTTTAGAGCGAATAGCTTCTTCATCAAGCACAGTGATGGACGCTAGGCTCTCGCCAACGGTTTGCGGGCCATAGGTACCAGTGACGACCATAGGATCAAGTTGTGCATGCGGATTATCCTGCGCAACGGCGATGGATAATGGGCAGCATAAAAAGGGCAGCAGGCAGCGTGTTGTGGTCAGGCGAAAAACGTTCATAAAACTCACTTGCAAACAAACCACACTCACCCGTATGGCTATTTATAAAGGTGCTGCACAAGAGGAAGACTCCAACTAAAAGCTAGAGTAGAGCGTTATAAATAGGTGGGGAAATGCCGTAAAACAAGCAGGTTTTTTCCCAGCGCAACTGCCCTCCGCAGCGTTTGGTGTGTTGACAGGCCGGTCTCCGGACTTGTGAGCGTAGACTGCTGAACGACCTAGACCTTGCCATGCCGATGCACAGTGGTTTTTTACTTGGCCGTTCTCTCACTTACCGTTGCGGGGGCAGCGCTGGATTCTAACCAGCTTCCCGTTTCACTGTTATGGCGATCATACAGCCATAACAACACCTGAAAACGCGGACGCAGGCTAGCAAGCTGCTTGGGTTCGGTCAATCAATAATCACTGAGCAGAACGAGCTAAGGCCTCTACTAAGCGTTGCCATTGCTGCTCATCGGCGGCTAAACCAAAGCGCAGCATGCCGGGTTGTTCAAAGGTTCTCACCAGAATTCCTTGTGCTGCCAATTGTTCGGCTAGCTCAATGGGAGTATCAGTTTGTATCGTCTGAAACAGCACTGTACCGCCTAGTGATTTTAGCCCTGCCGTTTGTAAAATATGTGCCAGTCGCTGTGTATCGTGCTGCAAGCGTAAGCGGGTTTGCCGATGCCAAGCGTGATCTTGCAATGCCTGCGCCATCACATAACGGGTTGGGCCACTTAATGACCAAGGCCCCAGTAGCTGGCGCACAGACTCAATCATGCTCGGCGTGCTGCACACCACACCGGCGCGCACGCCCGCTAAACCATAAAACTTGCCCAGTGAGCGCAGAATAATTAAGCCGGGTCGACCAGCATAGGCGCATAGGCTTAATTCGGGCATGGCATCCATAAAGGCTTCATCGACGATCAACCAGCCACCGCGCTGTTGCAGGCGCTGCTGCCAGCGTAACAAGGTCGCAGGCGCGATCAGTTCGCCGGTGGGATTGTTGGGGTTGATCCAGACCAACACATCGAGCTCATCCAACCAGCTGTCGTCGTTGCTACTGGTCTGTGCCGATGTGATAGCCACTATTTGGTGCCCAGCCTGTCGCCAACTGTATTCGTGCTCACGATAACCAACGCTGGGTATGCCTACGCGACAGAGCGCACGCAAACGTGGCAAAACCATAATAGCGGCTTGGCTGCCAGCCACCGGCTCGCAATCGGCCTGCTGAGGTATACCGGACCACTCGCGAATCACAGCCTTGAGGCCGTCATCCGCCTCGGGGAGTCGTTGCCAAATATGTGCGGGGATAGGCGGTACTGGCCAACCGTTGGGATTGATGCCAGTTGAGAGGTCTAACCATTGCGCATGGGGAATTTTCCAGCGCTTAACCGCTTCATTCAGGCGTCCGCCATGGATGGGTTGCATGCTTAAAGTCCCAACAGAACGAGTAGGGCGGTCAGCGTGAATATCACTGCTAACCACAACCAAGTGCCATGGCGCACCAAAGCAATGGCGGCTTCGATACTGGCGGCGCTGGCGGGCTCTGTACCACCGAGAATCGGGCGTTGCTTGATGCCACTTGGATAGGGCGAGGGTCCACCAAGGCGTACATTTAAAGCACCAGCACCAGCGGCCATCACCGGACCTGCATTGGGGCTGTCCCATTGCGGTGCTTGGGTGCGCCAACACTGTAGGGCAATACTGCGTTTGCCCAGTAGCATATAAGTGAGAGCAGTGAGGCGGGCCGGTAGCCAGCCTAAAATATCGTCTAAACGTGCAGCGGGGCGGCCAAAATACAGAAACTGCGGGCTGCGATAGCCCCACATCGCATCTAAAGTATTGATCATACGGTGCAGCACCACGCCGGGAATACCAGCAATCAGTAGCCAAAATAGGCTGGCAAACACTGCATCGGCACCGTTTTCCAGCATCGACTCAGTGGCCGCAGCGGCGACGCCTTGCTCATCGAGAGCGCTGGCTTGACGGCTGACAATACGGCTGACCTGCGCGCGGGCATTGTCTAACTGACCCAGCTGCAGTGGATAAGCCACAGCCAAACCGTGTTCTGTCAGTCCACGCAGTGAAATCGCTAACCATAGGGCTATAGCTTGTGCCGCAATCAGCCAGATGCCATCCAGCACATTAGAAATCCATAGCGCTAATGCCAAGATTGGTAGAGTCGCCAATAGCAAAGCAACTGAGCCAGCCATTAGGCTGCGCGCAGGGCGGTGCGGCTGGGTATTCCATCTTTTTTCTATGCGGCTAACGAGGTTGCCAAAGCCAACTAAGGGGTGCCAGCGTTTGGGTTCACCCAGTAGGCGATCCAGTAGCAAGGCGAGTAGACAGACAAGAAAAGGAGCAAATAGCGACACCGCAGGTTCCTAATATCACAGAGGTTTTCATAATGGCGGCCAGCGTACCTGATTGCGAGATGCTGGAGTATGCTTTGCCGCTCTTTTACCCGTCTGTGGTCTATATTTTCAGTCGCTCCACTGCGGTAGTTAGAGCGTGTTGCTGCCAGGCGTATCTTTTAAGGTTAATGCCAAGCCAGCGATAGCCATGACAACGCGCTGACAGCGTTGCGCTAAGGCTTGATTGAGCCAGCCGAGTTCGTCACAAAACTGCCGAGTGAGAGGGTCCATGCCGATGATGCCCAATCCGGTTTCGTTACTGACAATCACTAAAGAGCCTGGGTACGCCTCTATCTGTGCTAAAAAAGCGTCGCGTTGGATCTGCAATTGCTCGCCGCCCGCGTACAAAAGATTGCTCAGCCATAAGCTCATGCAGTCAATCAGCAGGCAGGGCGCGGGAGTCAATTGTGCATGCTGCTGTAACACCTTGCCCAAATCCAACTGCTCCTCCACTAAACCCCAATCTTGTGGGCGAATGGCTTGGTGGCGACTGATGCGCCTGGCCATTTCATCATCACCTGCAGTGGCGGTGGCGACATACACCACCGGCGCTGTTTGGTGTGCCGCTTGTGCTTCGGCCAAGGCGGTTTTACCAGAGCGTATACCGCCTAGAACTAGGGTGTGACAGGTGTTGATCATGCAGAACTCCAGAGTATGGCGCTTAAGGTGCTGGGTGCGTGTCCATTTTAAGTTGTTTTTTTGGCTCGCGGATCAAGCGACAGAACAAATTGGATTACCTAGGGCTGTAGTTGCTGGTGCGTAAAAGTAGCACCTGACTGCAAGTCAGTAGGTGCTAGCTATAGATTGATTAGATGGGCTGTTGAGCTGTATGCAGTATGTGCATAGAGTTCAGTCAATCGCTCAAGTGCCTCCTATAATAGCTTGATACCGCCTAGGCTGGCTATAGAGTCAGAGCTGGCCCACTCAGCATCTATTATTGCCCTGTCTTGGGAGCCAGTAGGGTGTTTTTTCTTAAGACAACTTTCCAGTCCTGCGCAGTTCTACGAAAGTGCCAGAGGTTGTTTGACACACGATCAATCGCAAAGCCTGCTGGGTCATAAGTGATCAGCAAGGTATTGCTACGTGCATAGGCATCGTCTTGCTCAATAGTGATTTGTGGTGCGCCCATAAAGTGCATACAACCTGCTGCGACATAGTCTTGGTGCATTTGACTGGCGACCATCTCCTTGAGTTGCTGACGACCTTTCCAGCTGCCGACATTGTGCACAATGTACTCGCCATCTTCGGTCCAGAGGTTGGCGACGGCATCGCCATCGCACAAGTCAACGTAAAACCCATAGCTTAAAATAAGATTATTAATGGCCAGCATATCGGCAACAGTATCGCGGTGTGGGCTCGGGTTGGAAAATACATCATCAGTCATGGTCAATCGGCCTTTTTATTATTGGTAAATTAAAGTGCTGTGGTGCTGCTCTTAGCTAGACACACATAGTGTTTGAACGCTGTATATATACAATAAATCAGCGCGTTTGACTGTAAAATACTGTGTTTTTGTGTGCTGTATTGAGTGCTGAAATATAGTGTGTTTCTATGTTTTTTATTTTAATAATGATAATTACTTGCATTTTTTTGCTGTCTTTAATTTCGCTTTTATTTTGCGCTATATAATTAATAAATATCAATAAAATTGTTTTTGTAATCTCAGAAGTTAAGTGTTAGTTGTGCGTATAAATCTAATTTAATTAATTCTATCCTCGAGTAGATATTATGTTTTTACTTGAAACTACATGCTTAAATACTATAAGGTAATAAGCAATGTTATCCGTGGGAGAGTATTTTGAGTAAGAAAAAAATCGCTATATTAGGCGCAGGTCCAAGTGGTTTGGCGCAATTGCGTGCATTTGAAGCAGCTCGTCTAGCTGGGGTTAAGGACCTGCCAGAGATTATCTGCTATGAAAAGCAAAATGATATTGGTGGCATGTGGAATTACACATGGCGTACGGGTTTAGACCGCAACGGTGAGCCAGTACACGGCAGTATGTACCGTTATTTATGGTCAAATGGTCCCAAAGAATGTTTAGAGTTTGCTGACTATTCATTTGAAGAACACTTTGGTAAACCTATCCCGTCTTATCCACCGCGTGAAGTCCTCAAAGACTACATGATGGGTCGTTTGGAAAAGCAAGACATTCGCAAATACATTCGTTTTGAGTGCCCGGTGCGTTGGGTGACTTTTGATGAAGAAACGCAGATGTTTACTGTCACCGTGATGAATCACAAAACCGGTGAGCAGGAAACCAATGAGTTTGATTATGTTGTCGTGGCTACAGGTCACTTCTCAACACCGAATATGCCGTACTTCGAAGGCTTGGAAGAATTTCCAAACCGTGTCATGCACGCACATGATTTCCGTGATGCATTAGAGTTTGAAGGCAAAGATATTCTGCTCGTCGGTGGTAGTTATTCTGCAGAAGATATCGGTACGCAGTGCTACAAGTACGGTACCAATTCAGTCACCATCAGCTACCGTAGTAATCCATTAGGCTACAAGTGGCCTGAAGGTATTAAAGAAGTCCCACTGATCAATCGTTTTGAAGGCGATGTGGCGCACTTTATTGATGGCAGCAGCCAGCGTTTTGATGCAGTGATTATGTGTACGGGTTATTTATTCCACTTCCCGTTCTTGCCTGATGAGTTGCGCTTACAGACGCACAACTGTCTCTACCCGGCGAATTTGTATAAGGGTATTTTCTGGCAGCAAAACCCCAAGCTGATTTATTTAGGCATGCAAGATCAGTACTTCACATTTAATATGTTTGATGCGCAAGCCTGGTATGCGCGGGATGTGATTTTAGACAAAATTCAATTGCCTGAATTAGCTGCACGTCAAGCTGATGAAGCAACTTGGTTGGCTGAGTATGAGCAAGTGGCTGATGTCAGTGGCGATATTGATTTCCAAGCCAAATACATTCGTGATTTGAACAATGCCACGGATTACCCTGAGTTTGCCGTAGAAAAGCAGGGTGAAATCTTGAAGCAATGGCAGAAAGATAAGCAAGTCGACATCATGGGCTTTCGCGAAAAAGCCTATCGCTCGACTTTGACAGGCACCTTGGCACCTGAGTTACCGATGTCTTGGTTAGATATTCTGGATGACTCACTTGAGCACTTCTTGAATTTATCGTCCTGCAAAAAGAAAACAGCAAAACAAGCCAGCTAATCCTTCATCAAGAGCTGGTCTGAAAAAGCGGTGCTGGAGTGATTCAGCGCCGCTTTTTTATGGCTGCTGCTTCAGTCACTATTGGAGTGAGCTAGGCAATACGAATGCACTCAGGTGTGCCATCGATTTTCAGGCGACGCTGTAAATAAGCGCCTTCTTGCGTGGCAATCATGATGTTAGAGCGCGGTACTAGAATTTGTGCCACTGTTACCTGATTGATGTGGTGCAGTTTGATCGTAACTTGTAAGGGCGGACTGGTTTTTTCGGCAATTAAACCTTGTAAATGGATGATGTTTTGGTGCTGAAGGTGTAAGCCGCTGGCCGTTGCATCATCTTCTATCCCAAGCCACAACTCACCGCCTTGGGTGTTGGCTAAGCATGTCAGGGCTTCGATTAACTCACGATCTGGGTAGCCGCTACGATCGCTTTTAAATTCAACGGTCAGGCTTTCTGCACAAGGGAGGATAACGGGCACAGCATTAACCTTTTAAACAGTAATATATCTCAGGTTGATTGATCAGCATTAGCGTAGCAAAAACGCAGCACTGCTTGCATCCTAATCCATAGAATGAGGTATAACTAGCATACTTTATCAGCTTTTCGCGAAAGACCCCGTACTTTTAGTGCGGGGATGGATAGCGTGGAAAGCGTAGCTTTCCCTTGGGTTTAACGTGCAGTACTGGTAATATATACAGCATGAATAGGCACACTAAAACGCTCAAAGTTCGAGTGAAAGACAAGCATATTCCACTGCTCAACAATATGGCGCGGTCGGTGAACTTTGTCTGGAACTTTGTGAATGAGTTAAGCCAGCGCTCAATTAAAGAGCGTGGTAAGTTTTTGTCAGCCTACGATTTTCACCCTTACACCAAGGGTGCAGGTAAAGAGCTGGGCTTGCATAGCCAGACCTTGCAGTGCATTGCTGGTGAGTATGTTACGCGCCGCAAGCAGTTCAAAAAATCCCGACTGAACTGGCGTAAGTCTGGCGGTGTGCGCCGCTCACTGGGTTGGATTCCTGTTAATACCGCTGCTGCCCAGTGGAAGAATGGACAGGTCTTCCATAACGGCCACTACTTTGGTGTGTGGGATAGCTATGGCCTCAGCCAGTATAAATTCAGGTCGGGTAGCTTCAATGAA
>DATERP010000204.1:0-4323 GCA_035271385.1 Thiopseudomonas sp.
GACTAAAACCATGAAGTACTTCTGGAGGTATGCTATGCGCTCTACTCTATTGCTCAGTGCAACCGCCTTAGTGTTAGCTGGCTGCCAAGCGAGCAACCCCTATCAGGGCGAAAGCACACCTCTGCCTCCAGCACCTGCTGCGGCGGCACAGCATTTTGATGCTAGCGCCTACCCCGCGCCAGCACAGTTGAAAAACTACAGCTACTGGTGTTGGCCCAATGCGGCAGCACCCAATGCATTACTCGACGACTCGGCTCAGCGGATTCTGGCTGAACAACTTGAGCAATACGGTTTACGCGCAGCGCAATCAGCACAACAATGTGAGCTGCAAGTGCATTTAAGTAGCCAACACAGCGAACGCGTGCGTCATGACTATGATAATTATCCATCACTCAACTACGGTGTAGGTTATGGCCATCATCACTCTTTGCATAACCGCCACGGCTATTCAGGCTTAGGTCTGAATGTGCCCATCACCCCGCGCAGCTATATTGAGTATCGCCAGCAGCTGACGCTGGTTCTGATCGAACAACAGAGTCAACAACCGATCTGGCGCACGCAAAGCAGTGTCAGTAGCAATCAGCACGGCCAAGCCTCAGAGGAAGCCCTGCGCAAAGCCTTCAGCACCATGCTAGAAAGCTACCGTCAACAACCTTAAAGGGTGCTTTAAGCAACGAACGCTGAGTCGAACAACTCAGCGTTAACACTACTTCACCACTAACACATCGCAGGGTGGATGTTCGAGAAAATACTGCGCAAGGCTGCCCAGTAACGCATCGGCTAAAATTCCACGACCATGCTTACCGATCGCTAGCACCTGCGGCTTCTGCTCAGCTATCACTTGTGCTAAACAGTTATGCAACTCACCTTGACGCAATTCATGACTGATCTGCGGGCCCACCTCTGGCAACTTAGCGCGCTCATCTGCAACCAACTGGTCAAATAACGACGTCTGCCAAGTGATTTCTGCATCGCTATCACCGCCATGCACTTCAGCCACTTCCAGCACATGCAAAGCATGGATGTGTGCACTGTCTGGCAAAATCTTAAACACATGATGCAAGGCATGGCAGGCGCATAGAGAAAAATCCAACGGCACTAAGGCGCGCTGATAGGGCATCATTTCTGGCTCAATGGCCAATAATACCGGCACGGCACTGCGCTGTAATACACGCTCAAGTGTCGTTCCAGAAAAATATTCAGGTGAGTCTTGGTGGTGATCACCCATCACCAAAAAATCAACGCTGTGCGCTTGCTGCGCCGCCACAATGACTTGTGCCGGTCGACCCATCTTGATTAACACCTGAGCGTTTTGTGCACCACAATCTTTCAGTTGCTGATTGATTAACGCATCAGCGGTGAGCATCTGTTTTTCAATCACTGACATCGGCAAGTGATTTTCCAATACATAGAGCACACTTAAACGCGCTTGATGCTGCTGCGCTAACTGTGCGCCGCGCTGCAAAGCTACCTTGGCGTTATCACTGAGGTCATGGGCCACCATAATATGTTTCATAAAGGTGCCTTCCTGTTTAAAGACCTAAGATGCGCGCAAATACGAGGAGCCTTTGCGCGCACTGAGTTTGACTGTATCTGCGCCTTACTTAGCCGCAGCCAGTGCTTGGCTGATATCCGCTAAAATATCATCAATGTGCTCAATACCAATCGACAGACGAATCAAGTCTTTACTCACACCCACTTTAGCCATTTCTTCTTCATTGAGCTGACGGTGCGTGGTGGTGGCTGGGTGGCAAGCAAGTGATTTTGCATCACCGATATTCACTAAGCGATACAGCAATTGCAGCGCATCAATAAATTTCACTGCCGCTGCTTCACCACCTTTAACACCAAAGGACATAATGGCTGACGCTTTACCGCCCATGTACTTTTGCGCCATGGCATGGTCGGGGTGGCTGGGCAGGCCAGCAAAGTTAACCCACTCGACTTGCTCATGAGCCTCAAGGAACTCCGCGACTTTCTGCGCGTTTTCGCAGTGACGCTCCATACGCAGCGACAGGGTTTCCATGCCTTGCATAATCAAGAAAGCGTTAAAGGGCGACAAAGCCGCACCCATGTTACGCAAGGGCACGACACGGCAACGCGCGATAAAGGCGGCTGCACCAAAGTCTTTGGTGTAGACCACACCGTGGTACGACACATCAGGGGTGTTGAGCAGTGGGAAGCGCTCCGCGTTATCCGCCCAGGGGAATTTACCTGAGTCAATAATCGCGCCAGCAATAGTCGTACCGTGGCCACCGATGTATTTAGTCAGAGCTTGAATCACGATGTCGGCACCGTGCTCAATCGGACGCAATAACGCTGGGCTTGGCACAGTGTTATCAACCATCAATGGCACGCCATGGCGGTGGGCGATATCAGCCAAGGCTTGAATATCTACAATGTTACCTGCTGGGTTACCAATACTTTCACAGAACACCGCTTTGGTTTTATCATCGATCAGCGCTTCTAAAGCAGCTAAATCATTGTATGGCGCAAAACGCACTTCTATACCTTGGCGCGGCAAAGTGTGCGCAAACAAGTTATAGGTGCCGCCATATAGCGATGCTACCGAAACAATATTGTCGCCCACTTCAGCTAGAGTCTGAATTGCTGCGGTAATCGCCGCCATACCCGACGCCATCGCCAACGCTGCCACACCACCTTCTAAGGCTGCAACTCGCTGCTCAAGAATATCGTTAGTGGGGTTAGTGATACGCGTATAAATGTTACCGGGGACCTTGAGGTCAAACAGATCTGCACCGTGCTGAGTATCATCAAAGGTGTAAGAGGTGGTTTGGTAAATCGGTACCGCAGCAGATTTGGTGGTGGGGTCAGATTTGTAGCCCACATGCAGCGCAATCGTTTCTAGTTTCATCACTATTACTCAAAGAAAGGGTTAAAATGTTGTTGCAAAGCATGCCCAGCCAACTGGCGCGGGTCAAGCGCAACACCTTGAGATATGGCCTAAAACACCATGTATTCATTGTTATACATACGAATCACTTTAACTTTCGAGTAACCGCATGACTTGGCGCTATCTTATCAAGCAACTGGCCTTTCCACCCAGCGGTCTATTGATCTTACTGCTGCTGAGCTTTTTTCTGCGTCAACGCTGGCCGAAAACTGCATTAGTCGGCTTTATTCTTAGCATTAGCGGGCTCTACATAATGAGTCTGCCAATAACGGTTGAATATGCCGCGCGCAGCTTAGAAACAGAAGCGCCCCTACCCATGCAGCAATGGTCGAGTTTAAGTCAGCACGCGGATGCGATTGTGATCTTGGGCGGTGGGCGTGAAACAAAGGATCCGGCTTGGCAAGCAGACCAGCCGTCGCTGATGGCTATGCAACGTATTCGTTATGCAGCCCGCTTAGCCAAAGCGTCTAATTTACCCATTCTTGTCAGCGGCGGTTTACATTTTGGTCAGCCGCCCAGTGAAGCACAGATTATGGCGGATACTTTGCAGCAGGATTTTGGCATCACTGCGCGCTGGTTGGAAGGCGAAAGTCGCACCACCTGGGAGAATGCTCGGTACAGCGCTGAGATCTTAAAAGCCGAAGGTATTCAGCGTGTGGTGCTCGTGACTAATGCTTGGCATATGCCGCGTTCGCGTTGGAGTTATGAGCAGTTTGGCTTTGCGGTGGTCAGTGCGCCGGTGGGGTTTTTAGGTGGTGCCAATGGCCGTCCGTTCAAGGGTTGGATACCGGAAAGTAAAGCGATGTGGCATAACACGGCGTTGTTGAATGAGGCGATTGGAGCAGCCATGTATCGGTTAAGTTATCGTACGCAGTAATTGGTGGCATAAAGCACGCGCTAGACGATTATGCACATGGCGTACTGCGCTATTGCTGTTTTTCCCTCGATGAACCCATCCGGGGTTCAACTCAGGCGCTGCGCCATCCATGGCTGCGCTTGCCACAGCAACAGCGCAGTACTTGCGGACCTTTTGTATTGTTAGCTGTGCCGCAATTCAAGAGCCTCACTCCCCAGCCTCATATATGTGGCACTGTATGAGTTATTGAGATTGATTGTGCTATTGCGCCATCAAAACAATAGATGCACAGATGCCGTTTCCCTCATTACGCCCGCCTCATGTATGCTAGGCAGATATTTTTCATGGCTGCGCTGCGGCGCGCCCTTCTTATGAATTTCTTAACGATAGCCAGATAAAATCATGCACGAACAGTATCAACCTCGCGACATTGAAGCCGCCGCTCAAAGCCACTGGGCTGAGCAAAAATCCTTTGAAGTGACCGAACAACCGGGCAAAGAGACTTTCTATTGCCTGTCGATGTTCCCCTACCCCAGCGGTCGTCTGCATATGG
>DATERP010000205.1:0-5210 GCA_035271385.1 Thiopseudomonas sp.
CTTTACAGGAGTCATATTGTGATGATCAATCATGCTGACGTTAAAGCCTTCATCCTCCAAATAATGCGCATACTCAATGCAGCAGCCGCAATTAGGGTCTTTGTGCAGGGTGGCATTGAGCGGTGCGGCAAGCAGATTGCCTGCCAAGAGGCTGAGGACGCTGGCAGATATCAAGCGCGTGATGGTGGTTTGCATGGTGTTACTCCAAAAAATTAAAAAATAATCATCGATGCACACTAAGCCCACTTGGGTGGTGGTGTGATTGGAGTAACGACGCGAGAATTAAAAAAGTAAGGCATCTGAATCTGGTGTGTGGAATGGTGTTGTACAGCGATCAATGCTGGGGTGTCACACAACGCATACACGCAGCAGTGATGCGTTGTACTGAGGCAGTCGCCAGCACATAGGTCTGTCTTGCTAAGGTGTTCAGTGTGCTGATGTTGCGCACTGCTAGTTAGCGTGTTGGCTGCTTGCAACGCAGGAGTGTGCGTGGCTGATGCAGGTTGCAAGCCAGCCAAGATCAGGCACAACACCAGCAGCAGTTGCGGCAGGATCGAGCGCTGCAAGCGCATTTAGCCTCGGCTCACAGGCGTGGCCTGCTTGTGTGCTAAACCATCAAGAATCGGGCATGCTGATTGTCCGTCGCCGTGGCATTGCTCAACCAGCCCAGCCAGTTGCGCGCGCATGCTTTGCAGATGGCTGATATCGCGGTCTAATTCGTCCATATACTGTTGTGCGAGCGCTTTCACATCAGCACTTTTACGGTCGGTGTTTTGCCAGAGGCCAAGGAGGGTTTTAATGCGTTCCAGCGAGAAGCCTAAGTCACGTGCGCGCTTAATAAAGCACAGCTGCTCGATGCTGCTGTCATCATAGACGCGGTAGCCGGAGCTGTTACGCGGTACTTCGGCGAGCAGGTCAATGTCTTCGTAATAGCGAATCATTTTACGGCTTACGCCTGATAGTTCTGAAGCTTCACCGATATTCATAAGGCCGCCAAAGGTGCTTTAAATGCACGTAAACGCAATGCATTGGTGACCACAAACACGCTGGATAATGCCATCGCTGTCGCTGCTAATACCGGTGACAATAGCGTGCCATTGAATGGATAAAGAATCCCTGCCGCCACAGGAATCAGGGCGATATTGTAGGCAAAAGCCCAGAACAGGTTTTGGCTGATATTGCGCAACGTGGCTTTAGATAATGCCAAGGCATTGATCACCCCAGTTAAGTGACCGGACATCAACACCACATCAGCCGCGTCCATGGCGATATCGGTGCCGGTGCCAATCGCGATACCCACATCGGCGGCGGCTAACGCCGGCGCATCGTTAATGCCATCACCGACATAAGCGACGCTACCGTATTGCTCTTGCAGTTGTTTTACCGCCTCAACTTTACCTTCCGGCATCACCTGCGCCACCACATGATCAATACCGAGTTGCTGGGCAATGGCATGCGCGGTGTGCTGGTTATCGCCAGTGATCATCGCCACTTTCAGGCCTTGTGCATGCAAGTGATCAATGGCGTCCTTGCTGCTGCTTTTAATCGGATCGCTGACGGCCAACATCGCAGCTAAACGGCCATCAATCGCTGCATATAAAGGTGATTTACCTTGCTCACCTAACAGTTGTGCTTGCTCGGAAAACTCATTCGTATTGATATTGAGGCTGTTCATAAAACGATCAGCGCCGATCTGTATCTGTTGACCCAACACTGTCGCTTGTACGCCCATGCCGGTAATGGATTGAAAGTCTTTAATCGCTGGAATCTGTAGCTCGCGCTCCATGGCAGCGCTGACAATAGCCTGCGCAATCGGGTGTTCTGATTGTTGCTCCACTGCAGCAACCACAGCGAGCACATGATTGTCTTGGTGAGCGGCAGTGACTGCAAAGTCGGTTAGTTGAGGCTTGCCTGCAGTCAGGGTGCCGGTTTTATCCACCGCAATGACTTTCACATCTTTAAGGTTTTGCAGCGCTTGGCCTTGGCGAAATAAAATCCCTAGCTGCGCCGCACGCCCAGTACCGACCATAATTGAAGTCGGTGTGGCCAAACCCATAGCGCAGGGGCAGGCAATAATCAGTACGGCCACGGCGTTGACTAACGCTAGGCTTAACGCCGGCGCTGGAGCAAAAATCAGCCAAGTGATAAAGGTCAGTAAGGCTGCCACCATCACTGCTGGCACAAACCATAAAGTGATGCGGTCAACCAAGCCTTGAATCGGTAGTTTGCTGCCTTGGGCTTGTTCAACCAGACGGATAATATGTGCCAAGACAGTATTAGCACCGACTTGCTGCACCTTAATTTGCAAGCTTCCGGTTTGGTTGACCGTGCCGCCAATCACCTGCGCATTTTGAGCTTTTTCCACCGGGATGGGCTCACCGGTGAGCATGGATTCATCCACAAAACTCTGCCCGTTAATCACCACGCCATCTAGAGCGACACGCTCGCCGGGGCGGATCTCGAGTATTTCACCCATGCGAATTTCGGCCACTGGCTTGTCTAATACTTTGCCATTCACCAGCACGCGTGCTGAGTTCGGTTGCAGATTGATTAAGCGTTTAATGGCATCCGAGGCATTACCTTTGGCGCGCGCTTCGAGAAAGCGTCCGAGCAAAATCAAGGCAATAATCACCGCCGAGGCTTCAAAATAGACATTGACCGTCGCCGCAGGTAATAACGAGGGAGTAAAAGTGGCAATCAGCGAATAGCTAAAGGCCGATAAAGTCCCCAGCGCCACCAGTGAGTTCATATCCGGCGCGAGGCGGCGTAGGTTTTGTAAACCAATTTTTAAGATTTCACGCCCCGGGCCAAACAACACCAATGCTGCCAAAATGGCCTGCACATACCACAGGTGCTGGGTATTAAAGGTGCGCTCTAAAAAAGCATGGAAGGGCGCAATAAAGTGCGCACCCATTTCTAAAATAAATAAGGGTGTGGCAAATAAGAATGCCTGCTTGAGTTGCTTTTTCAGTTGCGCTTGTTCAGCCGCTTGGCGCGAGTTGAGATCATCGGCTTTGCGCTGATTATCAGCTAATAAGGTTGAGGGGTAATTATGCTCGGTGAGCCATTGGCTGATGGCTTCGGGGTCGGCAGCGGCCATTAATTGGACGTGCGCTTGCTTAGTAGCTAAGTTGACTTGATAGCTGATCACCAGTGGGCTTTGTGCCAGAGCTTTTTCAATACGCCCGACACAGGAGCCACAGTTCATTCCAGTCACGGCGTAATCATAACCCTGCAGCGGCACTTGATAACCACTGGCTTCTACGGCTTCCACTAATGTGGTGAGCGGCACGGGCGCAGATAAGCTGACAATCACTTCGTTGGTGACTAAATTCACTACCGCCTGCGTCACGCCTGCGACTTTCAACACGCTACGCTCCACACGCCCAGCGCAACCTGCGCAGGTCATGCCGCGAACAGGGATTTGCACGGTCTGTAAGCTTGTCATGATGATCACCCACGGCTATTCAAGTCAGCGTATAGGATAAACCTTACCATAAGGTGAAGGTCAAGCGAGTGCAGGCTTGAACCCCAGGCGGGTTCATCGACGCAATAACACCCATTGCGCAGTGCGATACGCGCAAAGTATTTCACGAACACTGAATGACAGCAGTCGCGGGTATGGCCCGCTCGTACAGGGAGCCATGCGTATCAGTGCGCAAGCATAAAAAAGCCCAGCATCCTACTGGCAGAGGCTGGGCTTAATGGTGTTGCGCGAGGATTATTTCTTCTTTGCGGGTGTTTCGTCGTGCTCGTCTTCGTAGCCAGTAATCATCGGTTTGATCATACTAAACACGGTTTTACCCATGGTCGCCATATAGGCGTGGGCGATGACAAAGATCAGCATGGCAAACGCCGCAGCTGTATGTGCCAGTGCCACACCTTCTAGGCTGAGGAAGCGATCGAAACCCCAGTCTGCCCAATTGTTGTAAAACAAATAGAGTAGACCCGAAATCCAAATCGCTGGCGAAATGACCAACTTAAAGCCCAAGTAAGCCAAACGCTGCAAAGGGTTGTGTTTAGCTTGCGAGGTTGCACGGTACGGGTGCTCAGCACCGGTAAAGGTGCCGATTAAGTAATAGTGCGCCACAGCACCAAGTTTATCGGTGGTCGGAATATACTGCCTCCACTCACCGGTGGTCAGGTGCCAGAAAATCGCTAGCACCCACAAACCCAGCAATGCATAGGCGGCATATTCATGTAACTGCGTCGCCTTACCAAAACCCAGCACTGTATAGCTGCCGTGGATTTCAAAGCCGGTAAACATCAAAAAGAAGATCAAGCCGGCTTGGCACCAGTGCCAGAAGCGTTCAAAACGCTTATAAATCATTATCCCTTTCATACGTTTTTTCTCCTACGGCTGGCAATAATACGTCCAGCGGCATGGGCTAAGGTGCCTAATAGCGTCATCAGTGCGATGCCCCAACCGGCATAGTCCAGCCAAATATTTCTGTCGCGACCGGGCATATAAAAATCAGTCAGTGCCGCTAAGCGACCGTCACGTGCGTGGCATGAAGCGCAATCGAGTGCATTCTCTGCTGGCGCCACCATATGGGCAATCGGCCAGTGCATACGGGTTTCGATAAAGTCGAACTCGCCGCTGTATTCTTGGCCAGCGTAATCAGTACCGGCTTTAAGAGATTTAACCCAATCAAAGTTGGTCCAGAGCGCCGTGTCATCGGTGGCGCTGTACACGTGGTTGACCAATAAGTGCTTGTGCACAGTATCGTAGGGCTGCTTACCTTCCATAATTTTAAATGGCCAGATCCGTGAATCTGGATTGTCATAGCTGCCTGTAATCTGGTTTAGATCAATGGGCGTTTGCGTCTCGTCAATCGTGTCTTCGCGTAAGGTGTAGCGCATTTTGCCATCAAACCAGCGGTATGCAGGCACCACATTCTCGGCATGACGGAACTCACCCTTGGTACTTAAATACTCAAGGTTGCCGTCTTTATCGCGAATAGTTTGTGGTTTACCGTTTTTATCCAGTTGGCCTGCTTTGGACCAGTCCCACCAGGTTTTAGTCGCCACACCACCACGGGCAAACTCAGGAATATGACAGGTCTGGCAGGCGATTTGGCTGACGTGCTCATTGAGCTTGGACTTATCGTGTGGTGCAGGACCATGACATGACTCGCAGGATGCGCGGGTATTGTCAGTGTGCCCCGGCACATCAATGCCTAAGCGGTCATGTG
Source organism: Thiopseudomonas sp. (assembly GCA_035271385.1). Taxonomy (GTDB): domain Bacteria; phylum Pseudomonadota; class Gammaproteobacteria; order Pseudomonadales; family Pseudomonadaceae; genus Denitrificimonas. Next base: position 5,196 of record DATERP010000205.1, read on the forward strand.
CATTAGTTGAATAAC
>DATERP010000206.1:0-2591 GCA_035271385.1 Thiopseudomonas sp.
GGTGATGTTACTTACATCTGGTCGGGGCATCGCTGGGCTTACTTAGCTGTGGTGATGGATTTATTTGCACGCAAGCCTGTTGGTTGGGCGATGTCATTATCTCCCGATAGTGAGCTGACCAGTAAGGCGCTTAAAATGGCCTATGAAAGCCGTGGGCGGCCTAAAGGCGTTATGTTTCATAGCGATCAAGGCAGTCATTATACGAGCCGTAAATTCCGGCAAACACTTTGGCAGTGCCAAATCAAACAGAGCATGAGTCGACGCGGTAACTGCTGGGATAATGCACCATGCGTCATGCCCAACACTGAGACAAAATCACGACTGATCAGGCCAATGGTTACGCAGAGAATCACCAGATACGACATGCCTTCGATGAAACTTGCAGCGCGAAAGAGCTTTAACATTTAGGGTTCCTTAAAGGTTTAAGTTATATTAATTTACTAAGTATAAGCGCAGTCATACAGCGTTGTTGTAACATCGCTCAGGGTTAATCAACTTATTGGCACAGACCGCTCAACTGTAAATATCATCAACACGCAGCGCAGCACTCTTGCTAGACTAGAGCTATTCACACGCCACCTACGTCACATAAGGATTAAGACTATGCGTACTACTTTGCAGCGTTTCACATTAGCCGGTGTTCTGCTTGCTTGCCCTGTGCTGGGTTTTGCTGAGGAAGCAGTCAGCGGTGAGCCCGATGTCACCATCGTACAAAAAGGTGATAGAACCGTTGAGGAATACCGCCTTAATGGCTTTTTATATGCAGTGAAAATCACACCGAAAAAAGGTAAGCCCTACTTTTTAGTGCGCGCTGACGGTAGTGATGGCAACTTTATCCGTGCCGATAAGCCCGAGATGCGCATTCCTTCTTGGGAAATCTTTAGCTGGTAAATCACGACCAATAAAAAGGGCGGCCCTGATCATCAGCGCCGCCCTTTTTTGTATGGTCGAGCACTCGCATCCTGATGAACACGAATGCAGACTGCAGCAACCGCTCGGTTTACACAGGCTTACCTTCAATGGCTGTTGGCGACACCGGTGCCGGTGCATCCGCATCCAGTTCGGCATCTTGCGCGACTAAGTCATCATCATGCGCGGCCATATTCCATGGCAAAATGCCCGGGGAAACGTGTAAGAAGTGCATGTACTTCTCAAACTGGTCAAGAATATCCGTGATGATATCTTGCTCGTCGTAGCCATACACATCATAAGCCTGACCACCGCGGCGCAAGAATACTTCCGCACGATAGTACTGCTCATCCTCAGCTTTGCCTGTAGTCACTGGGAAAGTGAAGTCCGGCATCGCGTAAGCCCGTAAGCGGATTTCATAAATAAACTCCAACTTACCTTCTTGGAACACCTGAAACTGCGCGCGTAGATTTTGCTCATCAAAGCCCACTTCAGCGACCCAGCCTTTAGCTTCCAGCTCTTGCTCAACTTTCTCCATACCCTGGATACCCGTGGTGCGGATAAATTTCTCCACCGCTTCACGTGCCGGGAAATCGACCAAGTTGGCCAAACGCTTTTTCCAGAACCCCGGCCCCGACTTATAACCACCTGGAGTGGACTGCATATGCTGAGTCAGGCTGGTTTCGTGGTACCCCTCAATAATCAAGGCGCGCCACATACCGGCCATGGCAATCAGCATAATCACCGCAAAGGGTAAGGCACTAACAATACTTGCCGTTTGCAAGGCGCTTAAACCACCGGCTAACAGCAAGGCTGCAGCCACCAGCCCTTGCATCGATGCCCAAAACACCCGCTGCCACACTGGCGTATTTGCCACACCGCCAGAGGCCAGTGAATCAATCACAATCGAGCCTGAGTCCGATGAGGTGACAAAGAAGGTGATAATTAAAAAGATGGTCAAGAACGACACAATCGAAGTGAAGGGCAGCAACTCAAACAGCTTAAACAGCGCCACCGCATGATCGTTTTGAACTTGCTGAATCAGCTCGGTATAACCATCCACCATAATCAGGTGCAGCGCCGTATCACCAAACACTGAGAACCATAAGAAGGTAAAGATGGTTGGGACCAACATCACGCCGACCACAAACTGGCGAATGGTACGACCCCGGCTGATCTTGGCGATAAACAGACCCACAAACGGCGCCCAAGCAATGGTCCAACCGAAGATAAACAGTGTCCAGTTACCAATCCAATCACTTGAGGTATAAGCCTGCAAGCTAAAGGTGCGCTCAACAATATTACTCAAGTAACTACCGGTATTTTCCATAAAGGTATTGAGAATAAAGATGGTTGGGCCCACGGCAAACACAAACACCATCAGCGCCACGGCTAAGATGATATTGAGCATGGACAGGCGCTTCACACCTTTATCCATCCCCGCCACCACCGATAAGGTGGCCAAACAGGTAATCGCGACCAGTGCTATCAACTGCACTGTGGTATTCACCGGAATCGACGGCCAGAGGTAATTAAGACCGGCGTTAATTTGCGCAACCGATAAACCCAGCGAGGTGGCGATACCAAACATGGTGCCTAAAATGGCAAAGGTATCCACCGCATGCCCCATCGGGCCGTGAATTTTCTCACCAATCAGCGGGTATAAAGTGGAGCGCATCGAC
>DATERP010000207.1:0-16419 GCA_035271385.1 Thiopseudomonas sp.
GGGTTTTTTTATGCCCAAAAAAAGTGATATACCCACACAAAAACAGACCGCTTAAAGCACCATGCCACGGATGCCGCCGCAACACTGACATCGGTTGATCCCTAGAGCTTGATTCGAGACCTGGAAAAACACATCAACAGCGACCAAGATTTCAGCGTCTCTGTTCTGACTGGCAACACTCACAACCCTCAAATCAACAACATAAGCGACCCTGGCGGGTCGCTTATGTGCATTAATGTATTTATTTGCAGGGCAATGTTCAATTTTGTGAACTGCGTCACACTTTCAGGCGTGCAAAGTATTTTAAATCTGCCATGATGAAGATCAGTGCCACGGACGGTACGTGCAACCCTAGGGCAGTCGCGCGGGATGCGCATCACAGACCAGTACAAGGGCAACAGTACAGGCCCAAAGGACGTAAACGCACAGGATGTGCGCAGGCTCTATCTCATGGATGACATCGACTGAGTCGTTTAACAAGCACAGGACGTGCAGCAAAGCCCCAAGTACATCACCGTGCTTGGGGCTTTTTTTATTACGTAATGTTATGCCTAAAGAAAATATGTTGTAAGAACAAGAGATTAATTGTTTTAATTCAAGAGTCTTGGCTAGAGAACTGTGGGATTATTGCAACTCACGCATCTATCAAGATTTAAGAAAAATTAGAGAAATATGTTCAGTAAACTGTGTCACCCGACTGATGAGTTGTGCACGATTAAAGACCTTAAGAGGTTAGCACGTGAAGAGTTCGGTAAAGCTGAAGCTGATTCGTTGGAGTCTGTGATTAAAGGGCGCTCAGATTCACTGCTACGCTTAACATTACGCTCACCGGTGCGCGGGATTGTTAAAGATGTTGCGGTAACTACGCGTGGCGGTGTTATTCCTCCCAATGGGCAGTTGATGGCCATTGTGCCTTTAGATGATCAATTATTAATTGAGGCGCGTATTTCACCCAGGGATGTGGCTTTTATTTATCCTGGTCAAGAAGCTAAGGTTAAAATCACCGCCTATGATTATTCGATTTATGGTGGGCTAGATGGTGAGGTGACTCTGATATCACCTGATACCATTCAAGATGAGGTCAAACCGGAAAACTATTACTACCGTGTCTTTATTCGTACTAAAACCGATAGCTTAGCCAGTGATCAAGGCACCTTGTTTCCCATTGTGCCGGGCATGATTGCGACCGTGGATATTAAAACCGGTGAGAAAAGCGTATTTGAGTATCTGATGAAGCCTATTAATAAATCAAAAGAGGCTCTGCGTGAGCGCTAAGCAGTAGAGCTTGAATCTGCCGTATTGGCCGCGTTTACTCTTGGCGACAAACTAACTGTGCGTTTATGTCTCGACATCGCTATAATCGTTGCCTATTTAACTTTTGATTTTGGTTTGATGCTATGACCGAATGTGTTGTTGACTACATGCAGCGCCTTGGCCAATCTGCGCGCGAGGCTTCGCGTGTGTTGGCAAGAGCCAGTACTGCACAAAAAAATCAGGCTTTATTAGCCACTGCTGATGCTTTAGATCAGTCACGTGACGCTTTACTTGCAGCTAACGAATTGGATATGCAGGCCGGTCGTGAAAACGGCTTGGACGATGCGATGCTTGATCGTTTGGCGTTAAGCTCGACGCGTATTGATGACATGATTGAAGGCCTGAAGCAGGTTGCCGGGTTATCTGATCCTATTGGTGAAATTCGCGATATGCACTTTGTACCTTCGGGTATTCAAGTGGGTAAAATGCGCGTGCCTTTAGGTGTCATCGGCATTATTTATGAGTCGCGTCCAAACGTGACCGTTGAAGCGGCGAGCCTGTGTATTAAATCAGGTAACGCAACAATTTTACGTGGCGGCTCGGAAGCGATTCATTCCAATCAAGCCATTGCTCAATGCATCAATACTGGCTTAGCCGTGGCAGGTTTCCCAGCGACTGCTGTGCAGGTGGTAGAAACCACAGACCGTGCTGCGGTGGGTGAGTTGATCACCATGCCTAAGTATGTGGATGTGATCGTACCGCGTGGTGGCAAAGGTTTAATCGAGCGAATCAGTCGTGATGCTAAGGTGCCGGTGATCAAGCATTTAGATGGCGTATGCCACGTGTATGTTGACCAAGCAGCTGATGCGCAAAAAGCGATTCGTATTGCCGATAACTCCAAAACGCAGCGTTATGCACCGTGCAATGCAATGGAAACATTATTGGTACATGAATCACAAGTGGAGGCCGTGTTGCGTCCTTTACTGGATATTTATGCTGCTAAACAGGTTGAATTGCGTGGTTGTGAAAAAACCTGCGCTTTATTTGCAGAGCAAGTGCAAGCTGTTACTGCAGATGACTGGACTGCAGAGTACAATGCACCCATCTTAGCGATTCGCATTGTGGCATCACTCGATGAAGCCATTGAGCATATCAATACCTATGGTTCACAGCACACTGACAGTATTGTTACAGAAAATTTTACTGATGCACGCCGCTTCTTAACCGAAGTGGATTCCAGTTCAGTGATGATCAACGCATCAACCCGCTTTGCTGATGGCTTTGAGTACGGCCTAGGTGCGGAAATCGGTATATCTACCGATAAGCTGCATGCTCGCGGTCCTGTTGGCTTACTTGGTTTAACCAGTGAGAAATATGTCGTATTCGGTGACGGACACGTGCGTGGCTAAGCGTATTGGTATGCTTGGTGGTACCTTTGATCCAGTGCACATTGGCCATTTGCGCAGTGCACTTGAGGTGGCTGAAAACTACGCCTTAGATCAACTCTTGTTGATTCCTAATGCGCAGCCGCCGCATCGTGGCACGCCACAAGTCAGTGCGCAGCAGCGTTTAGAAATGGTGCAGCTGGCGGTTGCAGGCACTGACGTTCTCAGTGTTGATGATCGTGAGTTGCGTCGTGATAAACCCTCTTGGAGCATTGATACCTTGCTATCATTGCGTGCTGAGCTGCATCAACAGGATCAATTGCTACTGATTTTAGGTTGGGATGCCTTTTGTGGTTTACCCAGCTGGCATCGTTGGGATGAGTTATTAGAACATTGTCATATTTTAGTATTGCAGCGTCCCGATGCAGATATTGAAGCACCGCAAGTTTTAAAAGACTTAGTGGCGGCAAAAAGCGTGAGTGGTCCGCAAACTTTGCAAGGTCCCAGTGGTCAAATCGCTTTTGTGTGGCAAACACCGTTGGCTATTTCAGCAACACAAATTAGACAACTATTAGCAACACAGCGTTGCGTACGGTATTTGGTACCAGATGCCGTTTTTAAATATATTGATGCTCACCAACTCTATCAAGAGAGATGAGCTTTTGAGGTTATGTACCCAATGCAAAATGAACAATTAGTTAAAGTAGTGATTGATGCTTTAGAAGATGTTAAAGCTAAAGATATCGTAACTATTGATGTGCGCGGCAAAACTAGCATCACAGACTTTATGATTATCGCTTCAGGCGGATCGGCGCGTCAGGTTAAGGCGTTGGCTGAAAACGTGATTGAAAAAGCTAAAGAGAACGGTGTTAGACCTGTCGGTCAAGAAGGTTTAGACGGCGGCGAGTGGGCTTTGATCGACTTAAATGATGTGGTTGTACACGTCATGCAAGTTGAAACCCGTGAGCATTATGACCTTGAGCGTCTATGGATGGGGACTGAACAAGTGCGCGCGCAGTTTGATGAGCAAGGCGCTGAGTAAGTGCGCATTCGCTTAATTGCTGTTGGCACCAAAATGCCACGCTGGGTGGAAGACGGTTGGCATGAATATGCTAAGCGTCTACCGAGCGAGTTACCGCTTGAGTTGGTCGAAATACCTTTAAATACTCGCGGTAAAAACGCGGATGTGCAACGTCTGATTAAACAAGAAGGCGATGCTATGCTGGCGAAAGTGCAGCCTGGCGAGCGTATCGTTACGCTAGAAGTGCACGGTAAGCCCTGGAGTACTGAACAACTGGCGCAAGAACTTGAACGCTGGCGCTTAGAGGCACGCAATGTGAATCTAATGGTCGGCGGCCCTGAAGGCTTGGCGCCGCAAGTGTGTGAGCGCAGTGAGCAGCAATGGTCGTTATCACCATTAACCTTGCCGCACCCTTTAGTGCGAATTCTTTTGGGTGAGCAGGTGTACCGCGCATGGACTGTGCTGAACGGTCACCCCTATCATAAGTAGCGAGCGGGTATGCCACCTCCTATTCGGTTAAAAGATCATGAGCGCGATACCCGACTGATCCGTTCGCGGATGTTGTTCGCGGGTCTTGCGCTGGTTTTTTTAACCCTATTGCTGATGGCGCGCATGTACTATTTGCAAGTTGTGCAATTTGAGCACCACTCAACTCTTGCTGAAAATAATCGAATCCATGTGCAGTCTTTGCCGCCTACGCGCGGGATGATTTATGACCGTAATGGCTTAGTGCTTGCTGATAACAGAGCCAGCTTTAGTTTGACTCTGACTCGTGAGCGGGCAGGGGATTGGGAACAAGTACTGAACTCTATTATTGAGATTCTAGAGCTTGAGCCTGAGAGTCGCGAATTATTTGAAAAACGTATTCGCCAAGGCCGTCGCCCATTTGAACCTGTACCCGTGATGTTTGAGCTCAGCGAAGAGCAGATTGCACGTATTGCGGTGAATCAGTTTCGTTTGCCCGGTGTTGAAGTGGCGGCAAGTCTAGTACGTTATTACCCACAAAAAGAGCATTTTGCGCACTCGGTTGGCTATGTCGGACGTATTAACGAAAATGAGCTCAAACGGCTTGATCCAGTGAACTACAGTGGCACTCACCATGTGGGTAAAACGGGTATTGAGCGCTTTTATGAAGAGCAGTTGCACGGTCAAGTGGGTTATGAAGAAGTCGAAACGAATGCGCGCGGTCGTGTACTGCGCGTACTCAATCGTGTTGAGCCTGTTTCTGGGCAGGACATTTATTTAACGCTAGATAGCCGTTTACAAGAAGCCGCTGAACTGGCTTTAGATGGGCGCCGCGGTGCTATTGTTGCGCTTGATCCGAATACGGGTGAAGTATTGGCGATGGTCAGTCAGCCCAGTTTTGACCCCAACCCTTTTGTCACTGGTATTAGTTTTAAGGCTTACGGTTTATTACGTGACTCACCGGATCAGCCGCTATTTAATCGTGTGTTGCGCGGTTTATATCCGCCAGGTTCGACCATTAAACCTATGATGGCTGTCGCGGGCTTAGATGCTGAAGTGATTACGCCAGCGTCGCGAGTGTTTGATCCGGGCTTTTACAAGTTACCCAATCATGAGCACCGTTATCGAAACTGGAATCGCTATGGTGATGGCTGGGTGGCACTTGATCTAGCGCTGGCGCGATCCAATGACACTTACTTTTATGATCTAGCCCATAAGCTGGGTGTCGACCGTATTCATGAGTATATGACTCGCTTTGGTTTTGGTCAGCGTGTGGCACTAGATATGTTTGAAGAGACCGCAGGTTTGATGCCGTCGCGAGATTGGAAACGCAGTCGTTATCGCCAACCTTGGTACCCCGGTGAAACCTTAATTTTGGGGATCGGTCAGGGTTATATGCAGGCCACTCCATTGCAATTGGCACAATCCACATCGTTAATGGCTTCGAAAGGTCGCTGGATGAGTCCACATTTAGCACGTAGCGTCGGGGGAGTGCAGCCGATAGTGGATGCACAGATGCCGGATGATATTGTCTTGCGTGATAAAAATATTTGGCGTGCGGTACAGAAAGGTATGGAAGATGTGCTGCATGGTACACGCGGTACTGCACGTAAAGTGGGTGACTCTGCCTTGTACCGTATTGCCGGTAAAAGCGGTACTGCACAGGTTGTTGCGATTAAGCAGGGTGAGCGTTATAACCGCGATAAGGTGCAAGAGCGTCACCGAGATCACGCCTTGTTTATAGCTTATGCACCTGCAGAAAAGCCTGCGATTACTGTAGCAGTGATGGTGGAAAATGGTGAATCAGGTTCAGGTGTTGCCGCGCCCGTGGCTAAGCAAGTGTTAGATGCCTGGTTGCTCAATGAGGAGGGCGAACTGAAAAGCGAATATGTGACGGCTGACAGTCAGTTGCGCGCAGGGGGTAAACGATGAGTCGTGGTTTTGATCGGGAACTGTCTGACGGTGATGTATTGCGTCGCCGCGCTTCTATTTTGCAGCGCGTACATATTGATGGTTGGTTGCTTTTTTTATTGCTGGTGCTGGGTGCGATTGGTTTATTTATCTTGTATTCTGCCGGTGGTAAAGATCAAGGCTTACTGATTAAGCAGGCATCATCCTTTGGCCTGGGCTTATTGATCATGGCCGTGGTGGCGCAGTTTGATCCGCGATTTATGGCGAACTGGTCAGCGCTGTTTTATGTGATCGGCATTGTCTTGCTGATCATTGTGGACGTCATTGGGCATAATGCCATGGGTGCTACGCGCTGGATTAATATACCAGGTGTTGTGCGCTTTCAGCCTTCTGAGTTGATGAAGATTTTTGTACCTATGACCTTGGCGTGGTATGTGTCACGGCATAATTTACCGCCTTCATTTAAACGTATTCTGATCAGTGGGGGGTTAATCGTCCTACCTTTTATATTGATTGCGCGTCAGCCTGACTTGGGTACTGCGTTGTTAGTCTTGGTGTCAGGTGTCTTTGTGTTGTTTTTGGGTGGGTTGCGCTGGCGCTGGATTTTGGGTGCAGTAGCGGCAGTGGTGCCTATTGCTTTGGGTATGTGGATGTTTGTGATGCGTACCTATCAGAAACAACGCGTATTAACCTTTTTAAACCCCGAAAGTGATCCTCTGGGCAGTGGTTGGAATATCATTCAATCTAAAGCTGCGATTGGTTCGGGTGGTGTATTTGGTAAGGGGTGGATGTTAGGTACGCAATCACATTTGGATTTTCTGCCAGAGAGTCATACCGACTTTATTATTGCCGTTTTAGGCGAAGAGTTTGGGCTGGTGGGCATCTGTATGTTGTTGCTGGTGTATTTGCTATTGATTGCGCGAGCGTTGATGATTACTCTGCAAGCGCAAACAGTGTTCGGTAAATTATTGGCAGGCTCGATTACCTTAACGTTCTTTATCTATGTCTTTGTGAATGTTGGTATGGTGAGCGGATTACTACCTATTGTGGGTGTGCCGCTACCATTTATAAGTTATGGCGGCACCTCGCTGGTTACGCTTTTATCAGGCTTTGGTATTTTAATGGCGATCCATACGCATCGTAAGTGGATTGCTCACTCTTAAGGGTTATACATGCACACAGTGGTATTTAAAATAAAAGGTTTAGTGGCTTGCTTAGGATTAACACTGGCTGTCACGCATGCGACTGCTCAAGACAATAGCTACGCAGAGCACCCTTTAACCGCTCCCTTTATTAAGGAGATGACGACTGAGTTTGGTTTTCTGCCAGAGCCGTTACAAGAAATATTTGCCGAAGCGCAGCGTAAGCAATTTATTTTAGATGCGATTTCACGTCCTGCTGAGCGAGTGAAGCTGTGGAAAGAGTACCGTCCTATTTTTATTACTCAGGCGCGTGTAGATAAGGGCGTTGAGTTTTGGGCGCAAAACGAAGACGCTTTGGCGCGAGCTGAACAAGAGTATGGCGTACCAGCTGAGTTTATTGTGGCTATTATTGGCGTGGAAACCATCTACGGCGGTAATACCGGCAGTCACCGTGTCATCGATGCTTTATCGACCTTAGCTTTTGATTACCCGCCGCGCGCACCTTTTTTCCGTCAGCAGTTAAAAGAATATTTATTGCTGACACGTGAAGAGCAAGTGAACCCTTTAAGCCTGACAGGTTCATATGCTGGCGCTATGGGGTTGCCACAGTTTATGCCAGGCAGTTTCCGTGCTTATGCGGTTGATTTTGATCATGATGGCCATATTGATATTTGGAAGAATCCAACCGATGCAGTCGGTAGTGTTGCCAACTACTTTATTAAGCATGGCTGGCAGCCTGGCGAGAAAGTAGTAGTGCGTGCTGATATCAAGTCAGCGCAGAAAGCCGACCAGGGTTTATCTGACAGTCTTGATCCTAAAATCACTGTCCAGCAATTACAAAAACTGGGTTGGAAACCACGCGCTCGTTTAGATAAGAAAACTAATGTGACAGCCTTTCGTTTAGATGCTGAAGCGGGACCAGAGTATTGGATTGGTTTAGCAAATTTCCATGCCATAACGCGCTATAATCGTAGTGTGATGTATGCCATGGCCGTCAATGAGTTGGCTGAATTATTAGTAGCCACACGTAAGGACTAACAATGTTTAAGCACAGTATGCAGGTCCTCACTGCAGTTGCTTTAGGTGTAGCGTTAATTAGCTGCTCGTCCGGCAGCTCTAAAGGACCACAGCCGCAGCCGGTTGTTCGTGGTGGCGCGATCAGTGGTCCCGTTGGTTTTACCCAGCCGGGTAATGATGGTGCACCTTGGTGGACAGTGGATGTGTCGCGCATCCCTGACGCTGTACCTATGCCGCATAATGGCAGCTTTAAAGCTGCGCCTTATACTGTGATGGGCAGCCGTTATTTTCCGATACAAGATGCGCGTAATTATAACGTGACTGGCACGGCCTCATGGTATGGCACCAAGTTCCATGGTCGCGATACGGCCAATGGCGAGACCTTTGACTTGTACGGTATGACTGCCGCGCACAAAACACTGCCACTACCCAGTTATGTCAAAGTCACCAACTTGGAAAATGGTTTAAGTGTCACGTTGCGCGTCAATGACCGTGGACCATTTTATTCTGATCGTGTGATTGATTTGTCTTTTGCTGCAGCAAAAAAGCTGGGCTATGCGGAAAAAGGCGTGGCGCGTGTCAAGGTTGAAGGCATTGACCCGCATCAGTGGTGGGCCGCTAGGGGTAAAAAAGTACCGATGGACGGCAACTCATATGCTGCGGTTAAGACCAAGCCACTGAGCTTGCCTGGTAAGGCTGCATCGACTGAGCCTGAAGTCTATACACCGCCAGCTGAGCAGCATGCTGCGGCGTTAATTCCTTCGCAGGTTGACGCAAAAAAAAACGTTTTACCATCAGCCGCTGGCCTATATCTCCAAGTCGGAGCCTTCGCCAATCCAGACGCTGCACAATTGCTGCGCGACAAGCTCAGCACCTTGACGGTTGCACCGGTTTTTATCAATTCGGTGGTACTCAACGAGCAAGTGCTGCACCGCGTACGCATGGGGCCAGTACCCAATCAGAACGAGGTTGAACACTTACAAGAGCGGGTGCGCTTGGCTAACCTAGGTCAACCTGCTTTAGTTGCCGCTGATTGATTTTGGCCTGTATGTAGGCTCAGTTGTGCGGTGTAACTGACATATAAAACAGCTAAACGTCACTGTTTATCTTTAAAAAATTGAGAGTTGTATGAAAGTTAATACGTTTTTGAAAAAGCTTTGCCTGAGTGCTGTGCTTGTGTGCAGTGTCAGTTCTGTAAGTGCAGCACCTGCTGTGATTCCAGCGATGCCTGAGTTGGCGGCTAAATCTTATGTGTTGCTCGATGCTGCTAGCGGTAACGTTTTGGTTGAGCACAATGCTGATGAGCGCCTACCGCCAGCAAGCTTAACTAAGCTGATGACTGCCTATATCGCCACCAAAGAAATTCAAAGTGGGCAGATTTCTGAAAAAGATTTAGTCACTATCAGTGAAAATGCTTGGCGCACTGGCGGTTCACGGATGTTTATTGATGTGGGTAAGCAGGTCTCAGTTGATGATCTGCTACACGGCATTATTATTCAGTCAGGTAACGATGCCAGTGTGGCCTTAGCCGAGCATATTGCCGGTAGTGAAGAAGCCTTCTCGGCTATGATGAATACCGCTGCTACGCGTTTACAATTGGACAACAGTCACTTTTTAAATGCTACAGGTTTGCCAGCGCCAGACCACTACTCTTCAGCCCATGATATGGCGAAGTTAGCCCGCGCAATTATCTATGAAGATCCTGAGCACTATTCTATTTATGCGCAGAAAGAATTTTTGTGGAATGGTATTAAACAACCTAACCGCAATTTACTGCTGTGGCGTGACAAAACTGTAGATGGTCTGAAAACCGGTCATACTGATGAAGCTGGTTATTGCTTAGTCGCTTCGGCGGTACGTGATGATATGCGCTTAATCTCGGTTGTATTTGGTGCAACCAGTGAGGCCAGTCGTGCCGCTGAAACACAAAAACTCCTGACCTATGGCTTTCGCTTCTTTGAAACCAAAACCTTCTATCAAAAAGACATTGAACTGGCAGATAGTAAAGTTTGGAAAGGTGAAAGTTCACAAGTTAAAGTGGGTCTAGCAAAAGACTTAACCCTAACCTTGCCACGCGGCCAAATACAGAAAATGACAGCAGCCATGATTTTGGATGAAAGCGTGGTTGCTCCGGTTAAAAAAGGTGACCGCTTAGGTGTTGTTGAAGTACGTTTAGCTGATGAGGTGATGCATACAGCGGATTTAGTCGCTTTGCATGATGTTGAAGAGGGTGGCTTTTTCAGCCGCTTGTTAGATACTGTACGTATGTTTTTTTACAGCCTATTTAACTAAGAAAGAATGTTGCTAGAGCAGCTACATGCATCACTGCGCTGCCTAGCAATATCTAAATAGGCGCATAGATCACTTTATCCAAGTGGTCTACTGATTAGAGCCAAAAGCTCGGAGTTGAGATGACTGAAGTAACTGAGCAACAACCGCCAAAAATTGAATTTCCCTGCGAGAATTACGCCATTAAAATTATTGGTGATAATTGTGATAACTTTATGGAAGTGGTGATGGACGTTGTTTTGCGTCATGCGCCTGAAGTTGATCCACAAGCCACCAAGCGTCGCGACAGTAGTAATGGCCGTTTTTTATCAGTACAAGTGCATATTCACGCCCAGTGTATTGAGCAACTTGAAGATATTAATCGCGACTTACGTGAGACAGGCATTGTGCGTATGGTGCTCTAATGCACAGACCTGTTGTGATTCGTCACCTCGGTTGCGTGCCCTATGAGCCCACCTGGCATGCGATGCAAAACTTTACCCAGGCTCGTGATGCCGACAGTCCCGATGAGATTTGGCTGCTTGAACACCCCAGAGTGTTTACGCAAGGGCAAGCCGGTAAGGCGGAGCATATCTTGGCTGCAGGTGATATACCCGTGGTGCAAGTGGATCGTGGTGGTCAAGTGACTTATCACGGCCCCGGCCAACTGGTGGCCTATATCTTGGTTGATGTGCGCCGTGCTGGGCAGGGTGTGCGTGATTTAGTCAGCCGTATTGAAAACACTTTGATTGATGTGCTCAGTCAGTACGGTGTGGCTGCCGAGGCTAAGCCTGATGCGCCTGGAGTGTATGTGGCAGGCAATAAAATTGCTTCATTAGGTCTGCGCATTCGCCGTGGCTGTTCTTTCCATGGTTTGGCTTTAAATGTGGATATGGACTTGCAGCCTTTTCACCGTATCAATCCTTGCGGTTATGCTGGATTGAAAATGACCCAGTTGCGTGACGAGACACAAGAGTCTGTCGATTTATCTGAGGTGAGTATCCGTTTACGTGATGCGCTCGTCTCACATCTTAAATTCAGTGAATACATCACCCTTACCGATGGGATTGAATGCTATGAGTAATCAGCCAGCGCCAGTTAGCGCTAAGCCCGCTAAAGTAGAAATGGGCGTTAAGTTACGCGGTGCAGAAAAATTAGCGCGTATTCCAGTGAAAATCATTCCAACCGACGATGTACTGCGTAAACCTGATTGGATTCGTGTGCGTATACCGGTGTCGCCTGAAGTTGAAAATATTAAGCAAACCTTGCGCAAACATAAATTGCACAGTGTGTGTGAAGAAGCTTCGTGCCCCAACTTAGGCGAGTGTTTCTCTGGCGGTACGGCCACCTTTATGATTATGGGTGATATCTGTACCCGTCGTTGTCCGTTCTGTGATGTGGGTCATGGTCGTCCGAATCCTTTGGATGAGAATGAACCGCACAGTTTGGCTGCCGCGATTGCCGATATGAAACTCAAGTATGTGGTGATCACTTCGGTAGACCGTGATGATCTGCGTGACGGTGGTGCGCAACACTTTGCTGATTGTTTGCGTGAGATTCGCGCACTGTCACCGGGTGTGCAGTTGGAAACTTTAGTGCCTGACTACCGTGGTCGTATGGATATTGCTTTAGAAATCACCGCAACTGAGCCACCGGATGTGTTTAACCACAACTTAGAAACTGTACCGCGTTTATATAAAGCTGCGCGTCCGGGTTCTGATTTTGAATGGTCCTTGGATCTATTACAGCGCTTTAAAGAGATGGTGCCGGGCGTGCCAACTAAGTCGGGCTTAATGCTGGGTTTGGGTGAAACCGACGAAGAAGTGATTGAAGTGATGAAGCGTATGCGTGAGCATGATATCGATATGCTCACCTTAGGTCAGTACTTGCAACCGTCGCGTGATCATATGGCGGTACAGCGTTATGTGCACCCAGATACCTTTGCGTGGTTTGCTGAAGAAGGCCTAAAAATGGGCTTTAAGAATGTGGCTTCTGGCCCATTGGTGCGCTCTTCCTATCATGCTGACCAACAAGCGCATGAAGTGAAGTAGTTATAGCTGTTACAAAAAAGCCCCTTATCCATTGAGTTGTTGGATAAGGGGCTTTTTTTATGCAGTATGATCAAGCTGAATCGAGATGACGCTGCTATTGGTCTTGAGCAGTGACGACTTAACGTTCGAGATACTTAAGCTTATCCGCTACACCATCCCACTCTTCTGCATCAGGCAGTGGGTCTTTCTTTTCAGTGATATTGGGCCAGATATCAGCCAGCTCTTGGTTGAGTGCTGTGTATTCTTGCATATCATCAGGCACTTCATCTTCGGCAAAAATAGCTTCAGCAGGGCACTCTGGCTCACACAGGGCGCAGTCGATGCACTCGTCTGGGTGAATCACTAAGAAGTTTGGGCCTTCATAGAAGCAGTCTACTGGGCAGACTTCTACGCAGTCGGTGTATTTGCATTTAACGCAGTTATCAGTGACAACGAAGGTCATAACTAGCTATCTCCTAGGGCTGAAAACTTGTGCGCTATCTGTGTGGCGCTACAAGTAAAAATTACACGCCGCCATGCAGCAGCGCAATCAATAGATAAAAGGGACGTGATTCTAACAGCTTGTGCAGGCTAGCGTTAGATTTGCGTCTTCCAAGCATATAACAGATCAAGTGCCTGGCGTGGTGTCAGTTCATCGGGTTGCACATCTTGTAATTCTAGCAGTAGGGGGTGTGGCTGCGTAGCAAATAAGTCCGACTGTATTGGAACTTGTGCTGCGCTTGCTTCTGCTTGAGTTGGTTTACTGACCTTGGGCTGAGCTTGCAGCACGCTAGCCTCTTCAAGTTGCTTAAGATGCTGACGTGCACGGGTAATCACCGCCGTGGGTACGCCGGCCAACTGTGCGACGGCTAAACCGTAGCTTTGGCTGGCGGGTCCGCTGCGCACATTATGCAAAAAGACAATGCGGTCTTCATGTTCAGTGGCGCTTAAGTGTACGTTAGCCACGCTGCTTAAACGCTCAGGCAGAGAAGTGAGTTCAAAGTAGTGGGTGGCAAACAAAGTCCAAGCTTTGAGTTCAGCCAGTTGCTCTGCTGCAGCCCAAGCCAGTGATAAACCATCAAAGGTACTGGTACCGCGGCCCACTTCATCCATTAATACTAAGCTGTTGGCGCTGGCGTTATGCAAAATATTAGCGGTTTCACTCATCTCCACCATAAAGGTTGAGCGCCCACCGGCGAGGTCATCGCTAGAACCAATACGGGTAAAGATGCGATCGACCAATGACAGAGTGCACTGCTGGGCAGGGACAAAGCTACCAATATGCGCTAGCAGCACAATCAATGCCGTTTGCCGCATGTAGGTCGACTTACCACCCATGTTCGGGCCGGTAATAATCAACATGCGGGTGGCGTCATCCATGCTGACATCGTTGGCCACAAAAGGCGTGGTCAATACATGCTCAACCACTAAATGGCGACCTTGTTGAATCTCTAGGCGTGGTTGCGCGCTAAACTCTGGGCGGCATAAATTAAGATTCAGTGCACGCTCAGACAGATTGCTGATCACATCCAGTTCCGCCAGCGCAGCAGCACTGGCTTGCAGGGGAGCAATATGTGTAATTAGAATATCCAACAACTCATCGTAGAGTTGCTTCTCGCGCGCCAAAGCACGGCTTTTTGCTGACAGAGCTTTATCTTCAAAAGCTTTGAGCTCAGGAATAATAAAACGCTCAGCGCCTTTAAGAGTCTGGCGGCGAATATATTCAGGTGGTGCTTGTTCGGCTTGGCGGGTTGGAATCTCGATAAAGTAGCCGTGCACACGGTTATAGCCGACTTTTAGATTGGCTAAACCAGTACGGGCTTTTTCGCGAGTTTCCAGATCGATTAAGTACTGGCCTGCAGTTTCACTGATGGTCAGTAGTTCATCCAATTCAGCATCGTAACCGAGCTTTAATACACCGCCTTCACGAATTACCGCCGGTGGATTATCGATAATCGCGCGGCTTAGCGTGTCGGATAATTCTGGGTAGAGGCTAATCGCCTGAGCCAGTTCTTGAATCCGGCTGATATCCAAACCTGTCAGCACGTCCTGCAAGGCGGGGAGAGCGTTGAGCGCATCACGCAAGCGCGCTAAATCTCGTGGTCGTGCACTGCGTAAACTGATGCGCGCTAAAATTCGTTCAATATCACCGATATCTTTCAGCGCCGGCTGCACGCGCTCAAAGTGATAGCCATTGAGCAGGTAAGCAATCGCATCTTGGCGTGCTTCCAGTACCGCTTGCTGGCGCAAAGGACGATTGAGCCAGCGACTGAGCAAACGGCTACCCATAGAGGTTTGGCAGCGATCAATCACCGATTGCAAGGTATTATCACGGCCACCAGAGAGGTTTTTATCCAGCTCTAAATTGCGGCGGGTGGCAGCATCCAGTACCACTGTTTCGCTGAGACGTTCATGAAACAGGCTGCGGATATGCGGTAAGGCAGTGCGCTGGGTTTCTTTCGCATAGCTTAATAGGCAGCCGGCTGCGCCAATCGCTAAAGACAACTGCTCACAGCCAAAGCCTTTTAGGTCTTGTGTGGCAAATTGCTGGCATAAGCTTTTGAAGCCGCTGTCGTAATCAAAATCCCATGGTGCGCGGCGTTGATTGCCGCGGCGCTTATCCAGCGCTGCTGGCACAGGCCAGTCATCAGGGAGTAACAGTTCAGCTGGATTGATGCGCTCGAGTTCAGCCAGCACGTTTTCTTCGCTGCTCAACTCTTGCACACTAAAACGTCCGCTGCTGATATCCAGCACAGCCAAACCAAATAGATTATCTTTGCCAACTAAGGCAGCTACCAGATTATCGCGGCGATCATCCATTAGGGCTTCGTCACTGACAGTGCCCGGTGTCAGGATACGCACCACTTGGCGCTCAACTGGGCCTTTAGTGGTGGTGGCTGGATCGCCAGTTTGCTCACAAATCACCACTGATTCGCCCAAACTGACTAAGCGTGCCAGATAACCTTCAGCCGCATGGAAGGGGATGCCTGCCATGGGAATAATACTGCCACCGGATTGGCCACGCGAGGTGAGGGTAATATCCAGCAGTTGAGACGCTTTTTTTGCATCGTCATAGAAGAGTTCATAAAAATCACCCATGCGATAAAACATGATTTGATCAGGGTATTGGTTTTTTAACCGCCAATACTGCTGCATCATCGGCGTATGTTTACTTAAATCTTTAACACTCATAATGAACTGACTCAGTAGCGTTGCAAAAAGGCCTAGTCTAGCGGATTGAGCAAAAAATTTGTGCAGTGCCATGCTTGGTGGCAGAAAAAGAATCGATTCAGCATACTAAGTGAATGGCAACTATAGGTGGCAACACTAATCAGCAGTTCAATGGAGTATGTACAGTGACTGATAAAATGAAGGGTGAACACCCAGGTTTATTAACGGATGACAGTCTGGCCTATGCACAAGCACAACAAGCGGGTGAACAGCCTGATGATCCGCTGGCAGCGATTAAAGCATTACGTTTAGGGCAGTTGGCGGTGTGTCGTTTGAAGTCCGAGGACGAGATGCAGGCGATGCGCGATGAGTTGGCGAGTAATGCTACTGATAGTCGTGAGTCAGAGTAGTGGTCTTAGTAGCGTATTAAACAAGCAGGCATAAAAAAGCCCCTAAGTCCGAAAACTTAAGGGCTAAATAAATTGGTGCCTCGGGGGAGAATCGAACTCCCACGTTGTTACCAACGGCGGATTTTGAATTCGTTGATTGGCCTTATATCCTGTTAGATTACCTTGGTTCTGCTTAGCTTTTCACTGGTATCTAGTTGGATCTACATTACTCTGCTTAGCCTGCGTGACTACCATAAAGCGCACATATGCCTACTAGTTCAGATTATTAATAGACGTAGCTACAGTGATAGCTTTAAGGGCATCAGAAACCTTCAATTGTTTTTTGGATTGCATCTGATATCAAGC
>DATERP010000208.1:0-2818 GCA_035271385.1 Thiopseudomonas sp.
AGACCAACACAGCCTGATCTAAATCCACCTGACTCCAAGCGACAAACAAGCCCAATGGGAAGCGGGTTTCAATACGTAAACGCGGCGCGTGCTGCCAACCGCGCTTCTGCCCGAGTAGCGCTAATTCAAGCACCTGCTCATCATCCGGCGCGACATCCGCCAACCTAAACGGCTGAGCAGGCCAACCTACGGCAATGGCTTGATAGTTCTGTTTAGCACTGTGTAGACGCAAGCGATACACACCATTGTCACCGGCAAAACACGGCGCTGTACCCGCCGCACTAATGGTTAATCCAGCTAAGTTACGCCAGGTATGAAACATACTGAGTAAGCCCAGCGAGGCCAATAAAAAGGTCAGACCATAGGCCAAGCTGTTTTGATAGTTAATTGCCACCAGCAACATCAGTAATAAAGCCAAGGCAAAGGCAATACCGGTGACTGTCGGCACAATAAAAATATGCCGCTGACGCAGTTGTAAGCTGCGCAACGGTGGCACACGACGCGCGACCCAGAGTGCAAACTGCTGCTTTAGGGGCTTTAACATCTGAGCCAGCATTACAAAGCTGGGACTTCGTCTAATAAGTGTTGTATCAGCGCGGTACTGACTAAACCTTGCGAATTGTTTTGCTCACGCAGACGGTGGCTAACGACAGCAGAAAATACCACTTGCACATCTTCTGGAATCACATAATCACGTCCCGCTAAAAACGTCCAAGCTTTCGCCGCAGCCAAGAGTGCTAAGCTGCCACGGGGTGATAAGCCGAACTCCAACTGTGCATGGGTGCGTGTGGCCTCAACTAAGCGCAAGATATAATTGACTAAGGTTTCGCTGGCTCGCACCGCATTGACCTGCTGCTGCACACTTAGTAAGTCAGCACGCTCAATCAGAGGTTTAAGTTCAGTGAGTAATTGTCGGCGACTGCTACCGAGTAATAACTGCCGTTCAGCATGGGTACTGGGATAGCCCAACGATAAGCGCATTAAGAAGCGATCCAGCTGCGATTCAGGCAAACTAAAGGTGCCGCCTTGGCTGACAGGGTTTTGCGTAGCAATCACAAAAAACGGTTCAGGCAAGGGGCGTGTTGCGCCCTCAATAGTCACCTGCCCTTCTTCCATCGCCTCCAGCAATGCGCTTTGGCTTTTTGGTGTGGCGCGATTGATTTCATCGGCCAATAACAATTCAGTAAAGACTGGGCCAGGATGAAAAATAAACTGCCCTGTTTCACTATCAAATACCGAAGTGCCCAAAATATCACCGGGTAATACATCAGAGGTAAACTGAATACGCTGATACTTTAAGCCCAGCACTTGTGCCAGCGCGTGACTCAAGGTGGTTTTGCCCATGCCGGGTAAATCTTCAATCAGCAAATGCCCGCGGGCCAGTAGACAGGCCATCGCCAATTGCACGGCATGTTCTTTGCCTAAGATCACCTGATTGACCGCCTGAATGCAGGCTTCTATCTGAGTACGCATGGTAAAACTCCGTTTCTAGTATGCCGCTATGCTAGCCAGCAATCAGCACGCACGCAAAGCAAATACCAGAAAGGAGTGTAATCACTCACAATAGCCGCGTGAATTTAACGCCCAGCGCGTGATTCTTTAATATAAAAACGTGCTTTTTGTGCTTTACGCGTACAACCTTCATAGGCTTCAAACTGCTGTTGAGTTTTAGCACCTGTGATTAAAGTTAAAGCTTTTGAATAACTGACACTGCCGGCAAAACCTTCGACTTTAGCAATATCCAGCTCTTTCCAAGCGGCATCCAACTCTTGCGCACAACTGCTGCGGTGGTTAGTTTTTGCCGCACAGCCCGCTAATAGCAAGGCAACTAAAGGCACAGATATCCAAGATAAACGCATATTTTGTATCCTTTTTCGATTTTCAATTATCGCTTATTGGCTTTTGGCTGATTACTGGCAATCCAATCACTGACCAAACTGTAAGCCACTGCTAACAAAGTTGGACCTAAAAACAGCCCCATAAAACCAAAAGCAAATAACCCACCAAACACACCCATTAGAACCACCACTAAGGGTAAGTTCCCGCCACGGCTAATCAAATAAGGTTTAAGGAAGTTATCAACACTGCTAATCACCAAGAACCCCCACAACAGCAGAAAGATCGCCATGCCGTACTCACCTTGGAAAAACAGCCAAGCCACAGCAGGCCCCCAAACTAACGGAGGTCCCATGGGAATCAGGCTAAGCATAAAGGTCAAGGCCGCAAGAAATAATGCTCCTGGAATACCCGCCACTAAAAAACCAAACAAGGCAATCGCGGCTTGTGCTGCTGCAGTTCCAATCACGCCATTGACCACACGAAGTACAGTGCCGGCCACTAAATCAATATAATAATCAGCACGTTCTTTAATTAAACGCCGCACTAAACTCTTAGCGAAATGGGCTAAACGTGGGCCATCGCGATAAAAGAAAAACACTAACAGCAAACTCAAAGCCAGCTCTAAAATACCCGCACCAATACTGGCACTGCGCGCCAATAACCAGTTGCCGGTTTGTCCCATATAGGGTTTAGTCGCAGCCAGTAATGCTGCACCTTGCTGGTCAAGGGTTTGCCATAATTCAACGAGGCGATCACCGACCATCGGCACATCCACTAACCACTCAGGCGTTTCAGGCAAGCCGGTCATGCGTAAGTTTTTAATCAACTCAGTGCCGGTACGAATATGATCAGCAATATTAAATCCAAGCCACACCAAGGGTCCAGCAACAATTAACACCCAACCCGCTGTCAGTAAGCCGGCTGCCAACGAAGCATTACCTTTAAGAATACGGGTTAAATAGCGCATCACTGGCCAACT
>DATERP010000209.1:0-18781 GCA_035271385.1 Thiopseudomonas sp.
AGACTGGTGTCGCTGGTGAGCATTTCCGATACGGTTAAACCGGCACCAAAACGCGCACATAACTGGCGTTGTGGACGGTCAGTGACGCCCGCCATTGGCGCGAGAATCAGGTTGTTAGCTAATGTGTAGGAACCAATACGCACCATCGACATGGACTGTCCAGCCTGAACGCCAGGTAAAAAAGAAATAAAAATTAGACTGCCTATGATACCCGCTCTGACCGTATGGATAAAGCGCCAAGCAGACTGTTGTGATAAAAGGTCAGTGTGTTAGCTTAGAAATTTGCTCATCGCAATAGCGGGCCTGTGATCACCCTGTCAAGGTTTGGTTTACGCTTATCGCTAGAGTAACTTCCATAACTCATCAAAGTTTTCTGCATGAGCAGCAGCAGTGCCACTCGCGGGTGTTTCTAATGGACTGGACTGTATTGCTGCAGTAACAACGCTGTATTCAAACTGACTAAAACTACCGGTGTGCATAGAACGCTTGGTTAATGTGGCCGTGAGCTCACTACCTTGTTGATTGATCGCCACTTTATGCCCTTCTTGGAAAGGAATACGTGGTGCAATCACACTGGCGGGGCGTGATAGAGCTGGTATTTCTGGTACCAGTAAAGCACGTAAAAAAAGACTGGATTTATCGCTGCTGCGCAATAACTTTAAGCCGCAGGGTTTAGCGTTAGGGGCAATCAGTTCAATACCCATTTGTGTGCTATCAGTACCAGTCTGACGAATCCAGCGAATCACTGCCGTTGACCACGGTTTATCATCGTCTTCACGCAGGGCAATGATTTCACCTGATTGTAGTAGCGGTGCAACGGTGTCGTGCCAGGCTAAGCAATAACCGCTAGGGCTGTGGTTTACAATAGCTAAGTTATACGAAGGGTATAGCACACCTTTGGGCTGAGTCGGTGCTTGGTCCGTGCTGTACTCCAGCAGGCCTACATCCAGTGGATTAAGTTCTGTGCTGCTGTTGCCCATGACCTCAGCCCACACATCAGCTGGGCCATTATCAACACTAAATTGCGCGTATGCGACTTGCTTCAGATTGAGTGTAGACTCAAAGGGTACTTGATCCGATAGGTAGTAATGCACAGCACTCATACCAATACAGGTTTGCATTATGCCTTTGCTTTGGATGCGCTGAAAGTCACGTTTAGCAATATTGCCCCAGGCGCTGCACAGTTGTGCCAATAAAGTGCCAGACATATCTTTTGGCACAACAATACGAGCTTTGCTGCTTTTAGTTGCGTCGGCTTGTTGATAGTCAATCAGCGCCTGCGCCAACTCATGGGTATTGAAACCGATACGAGTCTGTACATGATCTTGTTCAATCAGTTCTTTATAGCGTGGTGGCGCGTCGCTGTTGAGGTCAATCACAAATAAGCTGCTATCAAGGCTGGCGTTTTGTAGCGTGGATAAATGACTCCAGCTCGGTAACGTACGCGCTAAAATAGCAATATCACTTTGGCGCATTTGGTTAATACGCGAGCAGCTGAGTAATAAAGCGCAGCTGTAAGTAGCTTCCACACTTTGCTCGCTGACTTGCGCTAGGGCGCTGTCGCGGATCGCTAAAGAATGCAAACTTTGCTTGCGCGCCAACCAATACACTTGATGCAGTTCGAGCCAAAACAAAGCAGGCGCTGCGCAGTACAGTTGATAGGTGCGCACCAATGATACAAACATACTGTGCGCCGTACGCTGTAAGGCCAGCGCTAAAATAGGCGTACGCTCTTGCATGCTGTCAGCAATAACAAGTTTATAACCCACAGTTAATAGGTTTTGTAAGGCTTGGCATAAGTTCGCCACTTTTTGTGGGCGCTCATCGAGCATCACTGAGTTGTTGAGAAAGTGTTTCTCTAACTGTGAGTTAATAAATAACACTTCAGGGCGCAGTGCTTCCAGCAACTGTACGCGTATTTCAGCTGTGGTTTTGAAATTATTGAGTTCTTGCAATGCTTGATAAAGTAAGCGAGCAGTCTCACCAATATTCGCTTTGGGAAGGTCTTGGATCCATGTTTTCAAGTCGCGCACATTCGGCTTGCAGAACGCCAAGCGCGTTTGTTCTGGAGTGGGTACTTGTAAACGTAAACTTGGATTTTGTGTATCCATTCAACATTCCAACTTAAAATATTGTAGGTGGCTGACACAATAGTCAGTCACCCTATGGTGTGCGCATATCGGTCGTTGATTGTACATTTTTATTGCTGAATTTCTACTGCAAGACGCTGACCTACTTGCACGGGGCTGCCAGCCTGCAGGCTTTCTTCCCAAGCCACATGCTCAGGACCAAAGAGGACTATGGCCGTTGAGCCGAGCTTAAATAGGCCCATTTGCGCACCTTTTTCTAAGGTGATGGGTTGGCGTGCAGCTTGGCTATAGTCATAGCTGCGTAAAGCACGCATGGGGGGTGTAATCAATCCTGCCCAAACGGTTTCAATACTGGCGACTACCATCGCCCCGACTAGCACAACAGCCATGGGGCCGTGTTCTGTATCAAATATGCAAGCGACACGCTCGTTACGCGCGAACAGCTCAGGCACATTGCCTGCGGTGGTTTGATTGACTGAAAATAAGCGCCCTGGAATATAAACCATTTCACGCAAAATGCCGGTTAAGGGCATGTGTACGCGGTGATAATCCTTGGGTGATAAATAAACTGTCGAGAACTGACCACCCATAAAAGGAGCGGCACGCTCGGCATCACCACCGAGCAGCTCAAGTAAACTAAAGCTGTGGCCTTTGGCTTGAAAAATACGGCCGTGCTCAATGCTACCTTGTTGGCTAATAGCACCATCAGCTGGGCTCAAGACGGCGTGTTCAGCATCGTCAAAGGTACGTGCATCGGCTTTGAGTTCGCGGGTGAAAAAATCATTAAAATGTTTGTAAGCACTCGGGTCTTCAAGTAGCGCTTCGCTCATATTGACTTGGTAGCGTTTAATAAACCAAGCAATAAGACGGTTTTTAAACCAAGGCGTTTCACATTCTGCAAAACGGCCGATCAGGCGTGACAGCGTATGGTGAGGCAAAATGTACTGCATAAAAATAAATAGACGCTGCTTGATATCCATGTACTGGGCCCTTTGGCTAAAATTATTGAAGTTATAACGCTGCTGAGCATGCAGATAAAAATACTATGCTCAGCACTCAGTTGCTTGGCTTGCTTGGCAAATAAACTGCTAATCAGCTGTCGGCACTGTTCTAACCGGCCTATGTTAACGCTTGCGCGAGCTAAAGAGTACCAGTGCGCGCTCAATGTGCTCGAGTGTTTTGTGAAAAGCTTGCAAGGTGATTGGGTGCAGCGCGGCTGTTGCTTGGTCTGCAGCGATCAACATCACTTGGCGCTGGCCGTTGGATAATGAGGCTAGCGCCCAGTGTGTGCGCTTAAATACAGCAGCAAATTCAGCGGGTAAGTGCGGCAGCACCTCACTGGCATTGTTCTTGGTGATCAGCAGGCAGCTGGATTGATTGAGCAGTGCATGCGTATGTAAATTGTCAGCAATGTAAAATTGCCGCGGGAGTTGCTCAGCTGTTAAGCCGTAGAGGTGGCTGACTTGCAGTTGCTTGCCCTTGGGATCAAGTAACACAATACAGATTCTGCGCAGACCGCACGCTTGTAAGGCTAAGCTGATGCGCTCGGTCAGTTGCACTGGGTTGCTAAAGGGTGAGGGCGAACGCAACAGCTCGGTGCAGTGCAGACGCCATTGCGCTAAGTCATCGCTATTGGGCGGAGCAAGTTGCACCTGCTCGGTGAGCTGACGTAAACGCAGAGTCTCCCAAGGCCAAAGTAGCGCTTGGGCCGGCTGCCACAGGTCGGTCGTGTGTTGTTGGCGCGCATGTTCAACGGCCAGTTGGTGAGTCGTTTGTTGTATTGCAGCAAGATCTTGTTTGAGATATAAACTGATCAAACGCTGCCAGCGCACACATTGTTCATTGCCCCAAGAGTTGTGTGCGGCCATCACTAAGCCGCAGGCAAAGACTAAGGTGTTGGCTGGGCGGTTAAACCAGTTGTTGAGCGCTGGCAAAGCATCGAGCTTTTGCTGCTGTAATAGGGGTTGCTCAGTATGGCGGGCAATGGAGAGTACTTGTGCCAGCACATGCGGATTGTCATTGAGCAGGCGATAACCCTCAATAATCCAGTAGGGCAATTGCCAGTGCTCAGCCAAACCTAAGCACAGCTCAGTTAGTGGTATGCCCAGCAACTCTTGCTCTACTTGTACCGCCGGTTCGTTGTTGCCTAACACTCGCCGCTCCCACTCAGTGAAAAACTCAGGATGACGAGTCAGTAGTGGCCAACTAGGCGATAGAAATAGCAAGCTACCCCAGTGGATTTCTTGCCATAAGCGCGCCATACGCGTGCTAAATAAACCGTTGGCTTGCACATTAAGGTGACGACCAATCATCCATACTTGGCGTAAGGCAAACGGAATGTCGGCCTCTTTGTCATCGACCAAACTGTGCAGTAAGGCGCCGCAGCGGGCTAAACCTAAACGTGATAAGGCCTTTTCTAGGGTTTGCACCGGCTCAGCTTGCGCGCTGCTGTTGCGATTGGCCTCACGCATAATGATAAAAGCAATAGTGGGTGCACGACTGATGACTTGAGCGATATCTCCGAGTGCTTTATCGCTGTTTTGTAATGCGGCTAATGCTTGTTCGCGCTGGGTTTTATAAACTGGCAGGCGCGTGTTATCCAGTTGTGTAATCCACTGCGCTAAAGTTTTATTATTTTTAGATAGTATATTGGTCATATAGATAGACTCTAGACTGTGCCCCAGCGGGTATTAGTGGCAACATAGTAACTAATATTGATCAAGGCTGTTATCTTTCACATCGTTCTGTATTGAGTGCGACTGACTTTATGATAAAAATCATTGGAATCATTGTTGTTTTCGGTAGTGTGCTAGCCGGATTTGTTTTGTCGGGTGGTAAAATTGCTTCTATTATTCAGCCCTTTGAAGTGCTGATTATTGGTGGTGCAGCCATGGGCGCTTTTTTACAAGCCAACCCCGGTAGTACCTTTATGCAAGTGTTTAAAAAATCGTTAGCCATGTTTGGTTCGCGCTTTACCAAAACGCTGTATTTAGATGTACTAAAAATGTTGTATGAAGTGCTCAATAAAAGTCGTCGTGAAGGCATGATGGCCATTGAAGCGGATATTGAAGATCCAGCTTCCAGTCCGATTTTTAGTAATTACCCAGCCATCCTGAAAGATGAGCGCATGACTGAATTTGTCTGTGATTACTTGCGCATTATGACCACCGGTAACATGGCGCCGCACGAGTTTGAAGGCTTGTTTGATATGGAGCTGACCAGTCTCAAAGAAGAATTAGATCACCCCAGTCATGCTGTGACCAGTGTGGCAGATGGCTTGCCAGGCTTTGGTATTGTGGCTGCGGTTCTAGGTATTGTGGTGACTATGGCGATGCTGGGCGAGGCTGAGCAAGCAGCGCTGGGTCAGCACGTTGGTGCTGCGTTGGTGGGTACATTCTTAGGTATCTTGGCGGCCTATGGCTTCTTTGGTCCATTGGCCACCAGCTTGGCGCATGATGCTAAAGAAGAGCTCAATTTATATGAAGCCATTAAAGCAACCTTAGTGGCATCAGCCTCAGGTATGCCGCCGAGCTTGGCGGTAGAGTTTGGTCGTAAGGTGCTCTTTGGTGGGCATCGACCGACTTTTGCTGAGTTGGAGCAAGCGGTTCGAGGCGGTTAGCAGCTATGGATACTAATCAGCCGATTATCGTTAAACGCGTTAAGAAAATAGCTGCAGGCCATCACGGTGGCGCCTGGAAAATTGCTTTTGCCGACTTTGCGGTGGCGATGATGGCGTTTTTCTTGGTGATGTGGCTGATGTCATCCACTACGCCTGAGCAAAAGAAAGCGATTTCTGGATACTTTCAAGACCCGATTGGTTTTTCCGAAAGCGCCAGTCCCTATGTGATTGATTTGGGCGGTACACCCACGCCGGCACCGGATAAAACACTCAATCCAGAGGCCAGCGATCAAGCAACAATTGACCCGCAAACGCTCACTGACGAGCAAGCAGAGCAACTGTTTGAGCAGCTGGAACGTGAGCGCTTAGATATTTTGCTGGTGGAGCTGCAGCGTAAAATTAATGAAGATATTGATTTGCGCCCTTACAAAGAACAAATCCTTATGGATGTCTCGCGTGACGGTTTGCGCATTCAAATTGTGGATGCGGCCAACCGACCGATGTTTGATTTAGGTAGCGCCCGCCTGCAGCCTTATTTTGAAGATATTCTTTATATCATGGCTGACACCATGCGCTCGGTGCCGAATAAAATCAGTGTCGGCGGGCATACAGATGCTAAGCCCTTTGCGAGTAACGCAGGCTTTGGCAACTGGGAGTTGTCGGTCAATCGCGCTAATGCTGCACGTCGTGCTTTGCATGCCGGTGGTTTAAGCGATGATAAAGTCGCACGTGTAGCCGGTTATGCTTCAGCGGCACTATTTAATCGCGCGGATCCTTATAGCCCGAGTAATCGTCGCATTGATATTTTGGTCTTAACCAAACGAGCACAGCAAGCCATTGAAGGTGAACCAGAGGCTGAGGTTGAATCTACAGAGACTGAGGCCGGCGATGCGAGTGTTGCGCCAACGGGTAAGTCTTTGCGCGAGAGCATCAATGTGTTTGAGCAGGGTGTCTTGCAGTTTAATGATGTGAAAAACTAGTCGCTAACGGCCCTGAGCACTGCCTGTGTCAGGGCCGTATTTATTCAGTACTGTTCAGTGCTGATACCGCTAATAATATGCTTGAAGCTGGCGAGTCGTTGCGGGTTGATATGACCATCAGCCACCGCAGCTAATAAAGCACAGCCGGGTTCGTGTTCATGGCTGCAGTTGCGAAAACGACAATGGCCCAAATGCTCTTGGAACTCAATAAAGCCCGCCTCGACATCCGCCACGCTGACGTGACCTAAACCAAATTCACGAATACCCGGTGAGTCAATCAGATCGCCACCTGCGGGGAAGTGAAATAAGCGTGCGGTCGTGGTGGTGTGCGTACCCTTCCCCGTCAACTCTGATAAAGCACCGACGCGGGTATCAGTATTAGGCAGTAAGCGGTTCACCAACGATGATTTGCCCACGCCAGATTGCCCCACAAACACGCTGACTTGATCATTGAGCTGCGTTTGCAATTGTTCTAAACCATCACCTGAGTACGCCGACACCTCGAGCAAGGGGTAACCCAAGCTATGGTAGGTGTTGAGTAAGCTGTGCGCTCGTGATTCACCACTGGCATCGAGTAAATCGGACTTGTTGAGCAGCAGCAGTGGCTTAATACCGGCGTGCTCAGCAGCAATAATATAGCGGTCAATGAGGTTGGCGTGCGGCTCGGGCAGCGGGGCAAAGACAATCACAATTAAATCAACGTTGGCGGCAACGGGTTTTAATGTGCCGCGAGAGTCTGGGCGACGTAATTCACTGTGGCGTGGCAGTTGCGCAACAATTACCCCTAAGCCTTGATTGCCCGGACGCCATACTACGCGGTCACCGGTGACCAGCGCTGGTAAGTTGGCGCGTAGGTAGCAGCGATAGGTTTGTCCCGCGAACTCGGGATCTTCTGTCTCCACTTCGACTTGGACGCCAAAGTGAGCAATGACTAAACCGTGCTGTTCGGCACCGAGATCGCCGCCGTCGAGTTCTTCTAAGGTGCGCTCCTCGCGCTTTGCCGCGCGAGCAAGACGTTCATCTTGAATCTTGTTAATACGCCAGCCTTGGCGGCGGTTCAGTATACGTTTGGCCATAAAGCTCTCATTGTCTTAAAGCGCTGTGCAAGACTTGCCGAGTCATCGACGTGCCGTGCCATTAATGATCAACAGATAAACCACGCTGAATACGCCATGCGCGCGCGGCAATCACAAATAGGGTAATTGCCGTTAACGGTACCACATAGCCGAACATGGCATCGGCAAAGGTGTTAGCAAAAGGCTCGCCATTGCTTTGCATAATCAAGTAGGCGGTATAAGCCACGTAGTAGCCTAAAAACAGTGCACCTTCCCAGCGGTTAATACTATAGCCAGCGAAGAATACCGGCAGACAAGCCACCATCACAGCCATCATGACTGGAAAATCAAACTCAATCGCGCTGCGTGCTACAGCAATATTCTCTGGTGAGGCTAAACCAGCTAAACCCAGTACCGCGAGCAAGTTAAATAAGTTACTGCCGACAATATTACCCACGGCAATATCACGCTCGCCTTTCCACGCAGCAATCAAAGAAGTGGCCAGTTCAGGCAGTGATGTACCCACCGCAATAATTGTCAGGCCAATCACCAGTTCGGATAAACCCAGAGCTTGCGCCAAGCTGACGGCGCCTGTTACCAGCAGGTTGGAGCCGGTAACCAACAAAACTAAGCCTATTAATAGATAGGCTATATTAATCAAAGAGGCAAAACGGTGCGGGTTAATATCTGCGGTGTATTCATCGTCACTCGCTAAGGTTTTACCCGCCTTAAAAGCTTTTAGGCTGCTGATAATTAAGTAGCCGGTATAAACAATAATACAGCTAAATAAAATCAAGCCATCGATGCGGCTGTAGCTGCCATCCAACGCTAGAAACCAGGCGAGAAAGCCCGCGGCAATCATAATTGGCACATCAAAACGCACCAGTTGCCGTGAGACAACGAGTGGAATAATCAGCGCTGATAAACCCAGCACCACTAATACGTTAAAAATATTACTGCCAATCACGTTACCAATCGCAATATCACCTTGGCCCATAAAGGCTGACTGGGTGCTGACCGCCATTTCCGGTGCGCTGGTGCCAAAGGCCACCACAGTTAAACCGATAATTAACGGTGAAATACCAAAACGGGCTGCTAGGCGCGCGGCACCACGCACTAAAACTTCAGCGCCGAGTACCAGTAAAGTAAAGCCGCCGATCAGATAAGCAAAGGTAAGAATAGACATGCGGTAGTTCGAACTCTTGAGATAGGGTAATAGATGCTAGATTAGCAGGTTGTGTTGCATGGGTAATGGATTTTAATACAAATAATTGCTGCACATCATTAGCGTAATACTTGCAAGCGAACGGGGGCTACGCCGCTATTAAGCATGTCGATTTTATTGGCGGCAGCACGGGATAAATCAATAATGCGCCCTTTGCTATAGGGGCCGCGATCATTCACACGCACGGTGACGCTTTTGTTGTTGCGAGTGTTGGTGACTTTGATCCGCGTGCCAAAGGCTAAAGTGCGGTGTGCTGCTGTGAGTGCATGTTGATTAAAGCGCTCACCGCTGGCAGTTTTTTTACCATGATGTTTAGCGCCATACCAAGAGGCTTGGCCGCTGGTGGGGCTGGGTGTAACTGGGCTGGTACCTTGTGAGGAGCAGGCGCTTAATAAAAGTAGCGCTGCCAGTAGAGCGTAGATTCGCATACAACAGATCCTTGGGCAGTGTGCAGTGGGTGCAAAATGCAGCTGGCTTGAATACCAGCTGCAGTGCAGTCACAGGTTACTGGTCAAGTTTTTGCTTGAGTAACTCGTTGACTTGTTGCGGGTTGGCTTTACCTTTCGAGGCGCGCATCGCTTGACCAACAAAGAAACCAAACATCTTGCCACGTTTGTTTTCATCGCTAGCACGGTACTGTTCAACTTGCTCAGCATTGGCGGCTAAGACTTCATCAAGCATCGCTTCAATTGCGCCGCTGTCTGTGACCTGCTTGAGGCCGCGTTGTTCAATCACAGTATCCGCATCGCCTTCGCCAGCCGCCATGGCTTCAAAGACCATCTTGGCGATTTTGCCAGAAATGGTGTTGTCTTTGATGCGCACTAGCATGCCGCCGAGCTGTTCTGCACTCACTGGGGACTCAGTGATATCTAAGTTCTCTTTGTTGAGTAAGCTGGACAGTTCGCCCATCACCCAGTTGGTTGCCAGCTTAGCGTCCTGACAGATCTTCTCCACCACTTCAAAGTAGTTGGCCAGTTCGCGGCTGGCGCACAGCACGCTGGCATCGTAAGTTGAGAGGCCAAAAGCCGACTCAAAGCGCTCACGTTTTTGTGTGGGCAGTTCAGGCAGCTTAGTGCGCAAATCATCCAAGGTTTCGCGCGGAATGTGCACCGGCAATAAGTCAGGGCAAGGGAAGTAACGGTAGTCGTTGGCTTCTTCTTTACTGCGCATGGAGCGGGTTTCATCTTTGTTAGGGTCGTACAAGCGGGTTTCTTGCACAACTGCGCCGCCATCTTCAATCAATTCAATTTGACGCTGGACTTCATGATTGATCGCACGCTCAATAAAGCGAAACGAGTTAACGTTTTTAATTTCTGTACGTGTACCCAGCTTGGTTTGACCTTTAGGGCGTACCGAGACGTTACAGTCGCAACGGAATGAGCCTTCAGCCATATTACCGTCACAGATATTTAAGTAACGCACTAAAGTGTGAATGGCCTTGGCGTAGGCCACGGCTTCTTTAGCGTTGCACAGTTCGGGCTCAGAGACGATTTCCAATAGCGGTGTGCCGGCACGGTTGAGGTCAATACCGGTCATACCACTGAAGTCTTCGTGCAAGCTTTTGCCAGCGTCTTCTTCAAGGTGTGCACGGGTAATGCCGACGCGCTTAATGCTACCGTCTTCCAGTGCAATATCCATATGACCCAAGCCCACGATCGGATGATCCATCTGGCTGGTCTGATAGCCTTTAGGCAAGTCAGGGTAGAAGTAGTTTTTACGGTCAAAGACGTTGTATTCGGCAATATGCGCATCAACGGCTAAACCAAACATGCAGGCCATGCGTACGGCCTCTTGGTTTAGAACGGGTAAAGTGCCCGGCATCGCCAGATCAATTAAACTGGCCTGCGTATTGGGCTCTGCACCAAAAGTAGTGGAGCTGCCGGAGAATATTTTAGTGTTAGTTGCGAGCTGTGCGTGGATTTCCAGCCCGATCACGGTTTCCCATTGCATGTGAGTCGTCCTCAGAATCCGGCTGGCGCGTTAGTGTGCCAAGCAGTGTGTTGTTGAAATTGGTGTGCCACTTGCAGCATGCGTGCTTCTTGGAAGTACGGAGCTTGCAGTTGTACGCCAACCGGTAAACCATCAATCATACCCGCGGGCATGGAGAGACCTGGAATACCTGCCAAGTTGGCGGGTACGGTATAGATATCTTCCAAGTACGCAGCTACGGGGTCATTGACCTTAGCGCCTAACTGCCAAGGTAAGTTGGGCGTGGTTGGCCCGAGAATCAGATCGACATCTTTAAAGGCGCTGACAAAATCGTTTTTAATTAAACGACGAATCTTTTGCGCTTTTAAATAGTAAGCATCGTAGTAGCCGGTCGATAGCGCGTAAGTGCCCATCATAATGCGGCGCTTAACTTCATCACCAAAGGCTTCGTCGCGTGAGCGCACATACAGATCTTCTAAATCTTTTGGATCTGCGCAGCGGTGACCAAAGCGCACGCCATCAAAGCGAGCCAAGTTGGTGGAGGCTTCCGCTGAGGCAATCACATAGTAAGCAGGCACTGCGTGCGGTAATGTTGGCAGGCTGATATCAACAAAGGTTGCACCCAATTGCTTGAGTTGCTCAATGGTCGAGTTGATCACATCACCAATGCGCGCATCGAGGCTGCTGCAGAAGTACTCTTTAGGCAAACCAATGCGCAAACCTTGCAGCGGCTGAGTTAATGCAGCCGCGTAATCATCCACAGGTTGTTGGGCGCTGGTGGAATCGCGCTCATCAAAACCGGCAGTGGCTTGCAATAATATTGCGCAATCTTCAGCGTTGTGGGCTAAAAAACCCGCCTGATCAAAACTTGATGCGTAAGCGGTCATACCCCAGCGTGAAATACGTCCGTAGGTCGGTTTGATGCCGGTGAGGCCGGTAAAAGCTGCAGGCTGACGAATCGAGCCGCCACTGTCGCTGCCGGTGGCGACTGGCACTAAGCGTGCGGCCACGGCCACAGCACTACCGCTGGAGGAGCCACCCGGTACACGTGAGGTGTCCCAGGGGTTTTTGCTGGCGCCATAAAAGCTGGTTTCGCCCGATGAACCCATCGCAAACTCGTCCATATTGAGTTTGCCAAGGCTCACCACGCCGGCGTGGTTGAGTTTTTCAACGACGCTGGCGTTGTATGGAGCGATAAAGTTATCCAAAGTTTTTGAGGCGCAGCTGGTGCGCACGCCTTGGGTGCAGAATAAATCTTTATGCGCTAACGGCACACCGAGCAACGGCCCAGTCTGACCTTGGCTGCGCGCAGTATCGGCGGCGTCAGCTTGTTGTAGAGCCTGCTCTGTGCTCACAGTAATAAAACTGTTGAGCTGCGGATCAAGTTGCTCAATGCGCGTCAATAAATGACTGGTCAGCTCGCGAGCAGAAAACTGCTTGTCAGCCAGCGCTTTGGAAATGTTGGCTAAGGTAAGTTGATGCATGACAAATACGTCCTTAATCGATGACTTTAGGTACCAGGTATAAGCCGTTTTCTACAGCTGGCGCGAGGGCTTGGTAGTCATCACGGTGATTGCTTTCGGTAACGGTGTCAGCGCGTAAGCGTTGACTGATCTCCAAAGGATTGGCCAAAGGAGTGATATTGTCGGTGTCGACCGCTTGCATGGCATTGATCATGTCGAGGACGGCATTTAAAGAGGTGGTGCTGCTGTCTATTTGCGCATCATCCAGCCCGAGGCGGGCCAAGTGTGCTAATTTTTCCACGTCGCAGCGTTCAATTGCCATGTGACGATCTCCTAGGTAAAAATGTGAGACGACTATTTTAAGCAGTCAACAGGGAACAATCTGCTGATTGCCGTATCTATACAGCCAGATTGATCATATAGATGCCAATAAAGTGTTAATCTATCACAGTGCGTACCTTGCTCAAAAGGACGATGATTGTTAGAGTTTCCTATTATTTTTTAATTAGCGTTTCCATTGCGCGTTGCCTAGGGTTATTCATCCCATGTTTAAGAAATTACGCGGCATGTTTTCCAGTGATTTATCCATCGATTTAGGAACTGCCAACACCCTTATTTATGTACGTGATCGCGGTATTGTCTTAGACGAGCCATCTGTCGTCGCGATCCGTACGCGCGGCAACCAAAAAAGTGTGGTTGCTGTCGGTACCGATGCCAAGCGTATGCTAGGCCGGACCCCGGGTAATATTTGTGCCATTCGCCCGATGAAAGACGGTGTAATTGCCGATTTTAGTGTGTGTGAAAAAATGCTGCAGTACTTCATTAATAAAGTGCACGAAAACAGCTTTTTACAGCCCAGCCCACGCGTGTTGATTTGTGTGCCATGCAAATCGACGCAGGTTGAGCGTCGGGCCATTCGCGAATCTGCTTTAGGCGCCGGTGCTCGTGAAGTGTTTTTGATTGAAGAGCCGATGGCGGCGGCGATTGGTGCAGGTTTGCCAGTCGATGAAGCGCGCGGTTCAATGGTGGTGGATATCGGTGGTGGTACCACT
This sequence comes from Thiopseudomonas sp., assembly GCA_035271385.1. GTDB lineage: Bacteria > Pseudomonadota > Gammaproteobacteria > Pseudomonadales > Pseudomonadaceae > Denitrificimonas. Next base: position 13,414 of record DATERP010000209.1, read on the forward strand.
GAAATTGCCCTGATCTCATTAAACGGTGTGGTCTACGCAGAATCGGTACGTGTCGGTGGTGACCGCTTTGATGAAGCGATTATCAGCTATGTGCGTCGCAACTACGGCAGCCTGATTGGTGAGTCGACAGCGGAGCGTATTAAACAAGAAATTGGTGCCGCTTTCCCGGGTGGTGAGTTACTTGAGTTTGATGTGCGCGGACGCAACCTGGCTGAGGGTATTCCACGCAGCTTTACTCTTAATTCCAATGAAGTATTGGAAGCGCTGCAAGAATCTCTGGCGGCGATTGTCCAAGCCGTTAAAAGTGCGTTGGAGCAGTCGCCACCTGAGTTGGCTGCTGATATCGCCGAGCGTGGTTTAGTTTTGACCGGTGGCGGCGCGTTACTGCGTGATATGGACAAGCTGCTAGCGCAAGAAACAGGTTTGCCGGTTATTGTGGCGGAAAACCCGAAAAACTGTGTCGCGTTAGGCGGTGGACGTGCTTTAGAAATGATGGACAGTAACTCGATGGATCTATTGTCAGCTGACTAAGTACCGGACATTTATTTGAGCGTTAGGCACTGCGTGTTTATCGTTCAACTTAACTGCAGATAGCTTTATACTATTGCGCAGTTAAGCCGCCGAGGATGCATCATTAAGCCGTTATTTGCCAAAAGTACTGTATTAAGTACACGTTTTCTAATTCTGACTTGCCTGTCTGTTGCCTTAATGTTTGTGGATGCGCGCCTTGAGGTGCTCAAACCTGTGCGCAGCAGTTTAGGTATGGTGCTGACGCCACTGTATTGGATGGGCGATATGCCGGTGCGTCTGTGGTCCGATACCATGCAGTTGTTTAGCAGTCGCACTGATCTGCTGGCTGAAAACGAACAATTGCGCGCTGAGACTCTGCTAATGCAGCGCCGCTTACAAAAACTGGCCACGCTGACTGAGCAAAACGTACGTTTGCGTGAGCTACTCAATTCTTCTGCGCTCGTCGATGACCGTGTTTTGGTCGCTGAGTTGATTGGCGTCGACCCCAACCCGCATACCCATCGTGTATTAATTAACCGTGGTAGCAGCAGTGGTGTGACTTTGGGTCAGCCGGTGTTGGATGCCCGTGGTGTGATGGGGCAAGTGATCGAGGTGATGCCTTACACTTCGCGGGTGTTGTTAATTACCGATACTAACCACAGTATTCCCGTGCAAGTAAACCGCAATGGTTTGCGCGCTATTGCGAGTGGTGTTGGTAATCTTGAATCCATTGAGTTGCGTTATGTGACTGACACTGCCGATATCCGCGAAGGTGATTTACTGGTGACCTCGGGTATGGGGCAGCGTTTTCCTGTGGGTTATCCGGTTGCGGTGGTGGATGAAGTGCAGCGCAACACCGGCCAGCCTTTTGCGCGCATTAAAGCCTTGCCCGCAGCGAACTTAAACCGCAGTCGTTATTTGTTATTGGTGTTCAGTGATGGTAAAGGCTCGACGCAGGCGTTAGATGCTGAAGTGGAAAATGCCTTAGAAGATGCCAAGCAACTGCTTAAGGCGACTGAGAAAACTGCAGCGGAGGCCGAATAAATGAGTGCATCATCGGGTAAGGCTATGCTGCTGATGTGGCTGACATTGATTGTTGCTTTACTGCTGTCGGTAGCGCCCATGCCAGAACACCTAGAAATGAGTCGGCCGCTGTGGTTGGCGCTGGTGTTAACTTTTTGGGCGATGCATTATCCGCATCAGGTGGGCTTGTTAACTGCTTGGAGTTTGGGTGTCGCGCAAGATATTTTATACGGTAGTTTATTTGGCCAGCATGCGTTGTCTTTGATGTTGGTGGTGTTTCTGATCTTAACTTTGCAGCAACGCCTGAAACTCTTTCCTTTGTGGCAGCAATCCTGCGCTTTATTGATTATTTATGGCCTCGCGCAGTTGGTCTTGCTGTGGTTAAGTACCCTATCAGGGATGCGTCCTGAATTAAGTTATTACGCAGTGCCGGTGCTGGTCAGTTGTTTACTCTGGCCATGGCTGTTTTTGCTATTTAATAATGTGGGGCGTTTGCGCAGTCTTCGCTAAGATTTGCCGTAGAGGCTCTGGTATGGGCTTTAGTTGGATGGGCAACGCAGTTAGCGGTATGAGGCGCAACGATGTATCTTGAGCATTGTCGTGCGTGAATTGTTATCCAAGGCGCTAGGTGTTTTGCACAACCTGTGCCTTGTTGCTGTGTGTTATAGATTCGTGCACATCCACGCTTTAGGCTGAGAGCATCATGAGTGAAGAAATTTTAATAAATATAACGCCAATGGAATCGCGCGTCGCGGTGGTCGAAAATGGTGTCTTGCAGGAAGTGCATGTTGAGCGCACTCAGCGTCGTGGTATTGTCGGTAATATCTATAAAGGTAAAATTGTCCGTGTGTTGCCGGGGATGCAGGCGGCCTTTGTTGATATAGGTTTGTCACGTGCGGCCTTTATCCATGCAGCAGATATCACTGGCCGTGAAGGTGTTACCGGCGAAGGTATCAGCGGTTTAGTGCATGAAGGCCAAGCGTTAGTGGTGCAGGTGACTAAAGATCCGATTGGTAGTAAAGGTGCACGCCTGACCACCAATTTATCCATTCCCTCGCGCTATCTGGTGTATATGCCCAGTAGCAGCCATATCGGTGTCTCGCTTAAAATTGAAGGCGAAGCTGAGCGTGAGCGTTTAAAGCAAGCGGTGACCGAGTGCTTAGCCAGTGAAGGTTTGCAGGATAAAGGCGGGTTTATTATTCGCACTGCCACCGAAGGCGCCGCGCGTGAAGCCATTATGGTGGATATTCGTTACTTGCACCGTTTGTGGGAGCAAGTGCGTGAGCAGATGAAAGTCTGTGGTGCCCCCACAGTGATTTATGAAGAGCTGTCCTTGCCATTACGCACTTTGCGTGATTTAGCCGCCGAGCATACTGAAAAAGTGCGCATTGATTCGCGTGAAACTTTAGTTAAAGCGCAGCAGTTTGTGGCCGAGTTGATGCCGGAAATTGCTGATCGCATTGAGCATTACCCCGGTGAGCGTCCGCTGTTTGACCTGTATGGCATTGAAGATGAGATTCAAAAGGCTTTAGAGCGCAAAGTGCCATTAAAGTCTGGCGGTCACTTGGTGATAGATCCAACTGAGGCCATGACCACTATTGATGTGAATACCGGCGCCTTTGTCGGGCATCGCAATCTTGAAGAAACCGTATTTAAAACCAACCTTGAAGCGGCTTTGACTATTGCTCGCCAACTGCGCTTGCGCAATGTGGGTGGCATTATCATTATCGACTTTATTGATATGGAAGACGAAGAACACCGTCGCCAAGTGCTGCGCACGCTGGAGCGTCAATTAGAGCGCGATTATGCCAAAACTAATATTATCGGTATTACTGAATTAGGCTTGGTACAAATGACCCGCAAACGCACGCGAGAAAGTTTGACTCAAGTCTTGTGTGAGCCTTGCTCAACCTGTCAGGGGCGTGGACAAGTGCGCACTGCAGAAACGATTTGTTATGAGATTTTTCGAGAAATTATTCGCGAAGCTCGCGCCTTTCAAGCCGATGGTTATATGGTGTTGGCCAGCCAAAGCGTGGTTGATCGTTTGCTCGATGAAGAGTCGGGTAATGTCGCAGACTTAGAATCCTTTATTGGTCATCCGATCCGCTTCCAGGTTGAAAGCATGTACTCACAGGAGCAGTACGATGTTGTTTTGCTCTGATGCAATTGTGATTTAGGCGCTGAGGATGAGTGCGCTCTTGCCGATGCTCTCACGCGTGCTGCGTGCCGGCTTATGGCTGTTAGCAGGGGTGCTGATGCTGGCGGCGCTGTATGTCAGTCTTGGTCGGCAACTCATGCCTTTAGTGGCTGAATACCGCAGCGAAATCGAACAGCAACTGCAGCAGAGCCTGCAACAAAAACTACAGATTGAACAGCTTGAAGGCGGCTGGCGTGGTTTTTCTCCACTATTGACTGCGCGCTATGTCACGCTCGGCGAAGGTGAGGCGGCGCTGCAGGTTGAGTCTCTACATATTCAGCCCGATATCCTTGCCAGTGTCTTGGCTGGCGAGTTGCGTTTGCGTGCGGTGACCCTGACTGGGTTGCAACTGCAGGTACAGGAAGATCAACAGGGCCATTGGGCCTTGCAAGGTTTGGTGCTGCAAGACACTGAACAGGCTGCTTTTCATCTGAATGATCTCTTGGCTAAGCTGCAGTATGTAGGGCGACTGAGTGTGTTAGATAGCCGCATTATAGTGCAGGCGGCTGAGCGTGAACCTTTGGCCTTGACCTATGCAGGTTTTACTTTGCGCCAATCCGGTGCACAGCGCCGCTTTGATCTCAGCGCAGTGCTGCCCGATGGTGAAAAGCTCGAACTCAGCGCACAAGGGCAGTTGATTGCAGATGATTGGCGCAAAAGTGCGCTAACACTCTATTTAAAAACCCCCAGCAGCAATCTCGCGCAATGGCTGCCACAACAATATTTGCACAACTGGCAGCTGACAACTTTTAAGGCTGGCGCAGAGTTGTGGCTGCAAGCGGCGCAAGGGCAAGTCAATAGCGCTGCCTTACGTCTCAATACTCTCGAGTTGCATGGCCAGCAAGCAGATGCCGAGCCATTGCAAGTCCAAAGTCATGACGGCTTAGCTTGGTATCAGCGCAGTGCTGGCGTACAGCGCGCTTGGTTTGAGCGTTTCGTGGTACAGATAGATGAGTTACCTGCGCGTGATCTATCTATGCTGGCCAGTTATGAAAACGCTGATACAGCGCAATGGCGATTGGCCCTTGAGCGTCTTGAACTTAGCGATCTGCATTATGTGCTTGAGCGTGTGGTGCAGTTGCCTGCCGTTGCGGCGGATGTGCTGCACAGTATGCAGCCGCGCGGTGCGTTGCAGAATTTACAAGTGCGATGGCAGCCCGATGCGGAGTTGGCTGAGCGTTTAGAGTTTGTCAGTAATGTAGAGAATATAGAGTTTTCTGCTTGGCATGATGTACCTGCAGCCAGTGGTATTAACGGGCTGATTAGCGGTGACCTGTTGCAAGGTGAACTGCGCTTAGCCACTGATAGCGGTTTTAGCCTGCATTTGGCTAACTTATTTCCCAAGCCGTGGCTGTATGAGCGTGCTCATGCTCAATTACTCTGGGAGTTTGATGATCTAGGTTTTACCCTAAAAAGCCCCTACCTTAAGGTCAAAGGTGAAGAGGGTGATATTGCCGGTGACTTTTTAATACGTTTATTCAATGATCCGGCCGAAGAAGACTATATGGACCTGCGTGTGGGCTTGCGTGATGGCGATGCAAGTTATACCGGTAAATATTTACCCACTTTAGTGCCTGGTTTTAGCAAGGACTTAGCCCATTGGCTCAATACTGCGATTCAGGCAGGGCATATTGAGCA
>DATERP010000210.1:0-8584 GCA_035271385.1 Thiopseudomonas sp.
AGCAACGTGTTATCTATGATCAAGCGCAAGTGGCACTCAGCAAAAATGACCCCTCAGTCTATTTCAGCAATCGTGTGGCTTTGCGTGATTACCCGCTCACACCCTACCTAGCTTACGATGAACTGACCCAGCGCCTGTCCACGGCCAGCTCCGCTGAAATTGAGCGATTTTTACTTGAGCACGGTGATTTACCACAGATCAAGTGGATGAAACTGCGCTGGTTGCGTTTATTGAGTGAGCGCAATCAATGGCCTTTATTTTTAAAATATTACAGCCCCGAATTACAATTCACGGAGCTGGACTGCCGTTTTGCCCGCTACCAGCATGCACAGGGTCAAAGCCAAGCAGCCTTTGCCAGCGCAGAAAAACTCTGGCTCAGCGCGCAATCACAACCCAATGCTTGCGATGCTTTATTTGATACGTGGCGCGCTGCAGGCCATCTCACCGAAGACAAAATCTGGCAACGCCTGAAGCTGGCCACCGACGCACGTAACTACGGTGTGGCCAACTATTTAGTTAAATTACTTAGCAGCCAGCAAGCTCACGGACAGCGCCTGATTGATGTCGCACAAAAACCCGACCTGCTTAAGCAAACCGCACGCTTTAGCGGCAAAGACCCACGCAGTGCTGAAGTGATAGCTTTGGGTTTACGCAAGTTGGCTACACAAGACCTCGATGCCAGCGTACTTCTGCTCAGCCATTATGAAAAGCAAGTGGCCTTTAGCCCTGCCGATCGCCTCACTCTAGCTAACGACATTGGTTTACGTCTGGCCAAACGTTTTGATGTACGTGCCTTAGCGGTGATGGAAAAATATGACCCTCAGATGCAAAACGAAAACCTCAGCGAATGGCGCGCGCGCCTTCTCTTGCGTTTAGGACGCTGGAATGAAGCCAATCAAGTCACCCGTGATTTGCCTAACGATCTAAGTAACAGTAATCGCTGGCGATATTGGCAAGCCCGTAGCCTGCAACTGGCTCAACCTAAAAGCCAACAGCCCTTAGTCTTGTACCAACCACTAGCGCGCGAGCGTGACTTCTATGGCTTTATGGCGGCTGACCACAGTCAACAGCCCTACCACTTGCAACACCAAGCCTTAGCCTTACAGCCACAGACCTTACAAAAGGTGCGCAACGCTGCAGGACTCAAACGTGCTTTAGAGTTTTATGCTCGCGATGAAATGACTGAGGCGCACCGCGAGTGGTATCACTTAAGTAACTTTCTCAGCCGCGATGAACTCGTAGCTCAAGCGCGTATTGCCTATGATATGGGCTGGTACTTCCCTGCGATTCGTAATATTAGCCAAGCCAAATATTGGGATGATTTAGAAATTCGTTTTCCCATGGCGCACCGCAGTAACTTTGTGGCCGAAGCAAAAAACCGTGGCTTACAGTCCAGCTGGATGTTTGCCGTAACCCGCCAAGAAAGTGCCTTTATGATTCAAGCCAAATCCCATGTCGGTGCCATGGGCTTGATGCAACTGATGCCGGCTACCGCAAAAGAAACCGCACAGCGCTACGGTATTGCCTTGGATAACCCACGCAGCGCCGTGATTCCAGCAATAAATATTCAGCTGGGCGCCGCCTACTTAAGCCAAGTATTGGGCCAGTTTAATGGTAACCGAGTGCTGGCTTCAGCAGCTTATAACGCAGGACCTGGACGTGTACGCCAATGGCTACGTGATGCCAAGCATTTACCTTATGATGTCTGGGTGGAAAGTATTCCCTTTGATGAAACACGTCTCTATGTACAAAACGTCCTGACGTACTCAGTCATTTATGGCGAAAAACTCAAAACGCCCATGCCACTGGTTGAATGGCATGAGCGTTCTTTTGAAAAACAATAAATATCTAACCACTGTGCTCAAGCCTCCAAGCTGAGCACAGTAGCTGGCCAACCTTATAAGTTTTCGTAACGGTTCATATCCAACACACCTGCTTCTAAGGGCTGACGCTCACGGATATGCTCACTGAGATCATGAAAATATGTCCAGAACTGTGGATGGGTACGCCGTATCCCCCACCGCTCAACCACTTGACGCAAGGCTGCTTCATCTTGAACTTGCTCAAAAGCACCGACAAAGCTTGGAATATCCACCGCAGGCACATTAAAGATAAAGTTGGGGTAACTGCTGAGCACTTCAGGATAGATGGTTAAGGTATCAAAACCGGGCTGATAGCGCAGGGATTCACCCATCAAAAAAGCCACATTAGTATGCGAACGGTTACGTAAAACGCTATACACCTCACGCTCACCATCACTCAATTCAACTCGCAGCATAGTGGCTTCAGGCAAATAATTAATCACCTTTAGCGCAGCGGCAGGTCGATTCGTTAAACGTGACAACACATGCTCAACATTCGCCGCCTCACGACTTAATCCAGGCCGATTACAGTGCGCACTCGAGCAACGATTAATCGGATCAAGACGGGCGTTAACCTTGGCAAAACGCTCCAAAATCTGCTGAGTAAAAGCTCGTAAGGTATTCTTACCTGGTAAATCTAAAGCGCTTTGAGTGTCGTTATCAATTTTTGTATAGTCCAGCCACAATTTGACTTTGCCACTTTTTTGATACCAATGATCCAGCAAATCTTCACGCACCTCTGGCGGCATGAAGCGTAAAAAATTGACCTCGGCACCGTTACGAATCAAGTCAAAATACAAGCGAGTTTGTGCTTGATGCGACACACTACCAAACACATCAAAGTTCACCACCAACTGATAATACGTGCGCTCTAGTAACGGAAAGTCCAGCAACCACATGGTCTTGGGTACATGTCCAATTAAGCCTTTACGCACTGTAGCGCTGTCATGCTGGCGAAAAATGGTCTGCAGTGCTTGATCATTCCCCGACCAAATATGCGACCAATCAGGCAGCTCAGCATGCTTATAACGCTTGCGGCGTAGATTTTCATAAGTATTACGCTTTTTCTTATGCAGGCGCCAGCTTGAAACTAGATCAGTGATGCCATCAAACTGTCCCGGCATGGCCAGCAAATGATTGACTTTATCCTGATAAGCTAAGTCGGTGATATATACATCGTGCTCTGGGTCTTGGAAAAAAGTCCAAAAATGATCGCGAATCACATCAGTAGCAATTTGCCCACGGCACACTGGCCCACGAATAAAGGTGCGTACAAAATACTCCGCATCATCCAACATAAATTGATAACGTGCGTGTGCCGGAATCATCGCGAAGGTTTCAAAAGGATTACTGCGCGAGAATGCGCCATACCCAGGCACTTTATCGGTCTGCCAATCATCGCCAAAAAACAAAGATTGCACACGCTCGAGCTTATCTGGGCTCATGGCATAGGTTATATGTGTTTTGTGCACAATGACATCCGTCACTGGCACAAAACGATAATACATCGTGACCCCCGGATCATCATTGGGGCGACGCGTGACAATTTCTTTAACCGCCTGCCCAGTGGGCGTACGCGAGCGTACAACTCGGAAAAAATGCTGTGGATCACCTTGTGCAAAATGAATATGCGCAATAAATAAATGCTCATACAACCAGCGACTGACCACAGATTCACGCGCGCCTGGAGTATTTAAAAACGCCTCCCAGTCTTTAATTTGCTGCTGTTCAGCGCTACTCGCCGTCCAATGCTGCTTATTCACGCGTGCACCACTGCGCAGCCATTGCTCAACACGGGCGTGCTCTGCATCGGTTAAGCCCGTTACCGCAAAGGGCATGCCACCGTGAGGATTACTTTTCGCATATTGAGCAAACTCATCAGGCTGCGGGCATTGATTAGTGCGCGATATTCTAAGATCGACCGAGTCAGGCAGGCGACTGTTGGGCGCAAACGGCTGCTGCCGACCTAGCGCCAACATGCTCGCCAGCAGTGCCGCTTGAGGTTGATCTTGTCCTAAAACATCGTAAAAACCTTTTTCACGCCAGTCTTGTGCAGTGTGCGCATCGGTAAATAAGCGCGTGGTTTGCTGCGCAATTTTACGACCACCGTTATAGATCGGATCTTTATGCGCACCGCGCTGCAAACCTTCACCACTGCCTAAATTCAACTGGCAAGGTGAATCATAGCAAGCATGGCAGGCTACGCATTTTTGGGTAAAAATCGGCTGAATCTGCTCGCTATAGGAGATTTGCCCTGCCCAGACTGAATAACTTAACAGCAAGCCTAAAACACTTAAACACCATCGCTTAATCACGTTATTAACACTCACACACAAACAAAAAATCAGCAGTATAAAGGAGTTAAGCGCACAGACCATCAATTAATAAAACCTAGAGCATCGCCCAATATGTCCAGCTTTCACTCAAGTTGATAATGTTTTGCTATCATGAGCCACTTTTTTGACTGCACCGTATTTAACTTAGGTAAACACGCATGGCCAAGCACTTAGCTCGCACACAAGCTCTTCAAGACGCCTTGAAACAACGCATTTTGGTACTCGATGGTGGTATGGGTACCATGATTCAAAGTTATAAATTCACCGAAGATGACTTTCGCGGCGAGCGTTTTGCCGACTGGCCACAAGACTTACAAGGCAATAACGACTTATTAATTCTCACCCAAGCCAAGTTAATTCAAGAAATTGAAAAAGCTTATTTAGATGCGGGTGCAGATATTATTGAAACCAACACCTTTAACTCCACGCAAGTCTCACAGTCTGACTACGGTCTTGAGTCGATTGCTTATGAGCTCAACTTTGAAGGTGCGCGCATTGCCCGTGAAGTAGCGGATGCTAAAACCCTAGAAACACCTGACAAACCACGTTTTGTCGCTGGGGTGCTCGGCCCTACCAGTCGTACCTGCTCGTTATCACCGGATGTGAATAACCCAGGCTTTCGTAACGTCACCTTTGATATTTTGGTCGAAAACTACAGCGAAGCCACGCGCGGCCTGATTAACGGCGGCGCTGATATCATTATGATTGAAACCATCTTTGATACGCTCAATGCCAAAGCTGCTATTTTTGCCGTTGAAGGTGTGTTTGAAGAACTGGGCATCACCCTACCGATTATGATTTCCGGCACCATCACTGATGCTTCAGGCCGGACCTTATCAGGGCAAACCACGGAAGCGTTCTGGAACTCTATTCGTCACTGTAAACCGATTTCTGTGGGTTTAAACTGTGCCTTGGGTGCTAAAGAACTGCGCCCGTATCTGCAAGAGTTGTCAGAAAAAGCCGATACCTTTGTCTCCGCGCACCCCAACGCCGGTCTGCCCAACGCTTTTGCTGAATACGATGAAACGCCAGAAGAAACCTCAGCGATGATTGAAGAGTTCGCTGCATCTGGTTTCTTAAATATTGTTGGCGGTTGCTGCGGTACCACGCCTGAGCATATTCGTGCCATTGCTAAAAAAGTGGCCAAGTTCCCCCCACGCGTCATTCCAGATATCCCTAAAGCCTGTCGCTTATCCGGTTTAGAGCCCTTCACCATTGACCGTAACTCACTGTTTGTGAACGTCGGTGAGCGCACTAACATTACCGGTTCGGCGCGCTTTGCTCGCTTGATTCGTGAAGACAATTACACCGAAGCTCTGGCCGTTGCGCTGCAACAGGTTGAGTCAGGCGCGCAGGTGATTGATATCAACATGGACGAAGGCATGCTCGATTCCAAAGCAGCCATGATCACCTTCCTCAACTTAATCGCTGGCGAGCCTGACATCTCGCGCGTACCGATTATGATTGACTCATCTAAATGGGACATTATCGAAGCCGGCCTAAAGTGCATTCAGGGTAAAGGCATAGTCAACTCCATCTCAATGAAGGAAGGGGTTGAGCAGTTTATTAAACACGCCAAACTCTGCCGCCGTTATGGTGCTGCCGTGGTGGTGATGGCGTTTGATGAGCAAGGTCAAGCCGATACCGCAGCGCGCAAGCAAGAAATCTGTGGCCGTTCCTACGATATTTTGGTCAACCAAGTTGGCTTCCCACCAGAAGATATTATTTTTGACCCTAATATTTTCGCCGTAGCTACGGGTATTGAACAACATAACAACTATGCTGTGGATTTTATTCAAGCCTGTGCCTGGATTCGTGACAACCTCCCCTATGCATTAACTTCTGGCGGTGTATCTAACGTATCCTTCTCGTTCCGCGGTAATAATCCGGTGCGCGAAGCCATTCACTCAGTATTCCTCTATCATGCCATTCAAAATGGTTTAAGTATGGGGATTGTGAATGCCGGTCAGTTAGAAATTTACGACGAAATCCCAGCTAAGCTGCGTGAAAAAGTCGAGGATGTGATTCTTAATCGCACTCCTGACGGTACCGATGCTTTATTAGCCATTGCTGAAGATTACCGTGGCGACGGCTCAGCTAAAGAAGAAGAAACCCAAGAGTGGCGCAGCTTCCCGGTGAATCAACGTCTTGAGCATGCCTTGGTGAAAGGTATTACTCAGTGGATTATTGAAGACACTGAAGAGTGCCGCCAGCAGTACGCACGCCCGATCGAAGTGATTGAAGGCCCGCTGATGTCAGGCATGAATATCGTTGGTGACCTCTTTGGTAGCGGTAAAATGTTCTTACCGCAAGTGGTCAAATCTGCGCACGTGATGAAGCAAGCAGTCGGTCATCTTGTGCCCTTTATTGACGCTGAAAAAGGCGACAAAATCGAAGCCAAAGGTAAAGTGCTGATGGCTACCGTTAAAGGTGACGTCCACGATATTGGTAAGAATATTGTTGCGGTGGTGTTGGGCTGTAACGGTTATGACATTGTTGACCTTGGCGTAATGGTGCCGGCTGATAAAATTCTTAAAACCGCGATTGCAGAAAAGTGCGACATCATTGGTTTGTCTGGATTGATCACGCCATCACTGGATGAAATGGTCAACGTCGCTAAAGAAATGCAGCGTCAAAATTTCCACCTGCCACTGCTGATTGGTGGCGCTACGACTTCGAAAGCGCACACGGCGGTTAAAATTGATCCGCACTACAGTAATGATGCTGTGGTCTATGTCACCGATGCCTCGCGCGCGGTGGGTGTTGTAACCACTTTATTATCAAAAGAGCTCAAGCCTGAGTACACACGCAAGATTCGTGAAGAGTACGCAGAGATGCGCGAGCGTATTGCTGCTCGTACTGTGCGCACTAAGCGCCTGACCTATGAGCAAGCCTTAGTCAATAAGCCAAAATACGACTGGGCAAACTACCAAGCACCCAGGCCACAAGTCACCGGCACGCAGCGCATCTACAATATCGACTTAAAAACGCTGACTGAATATATTGACTGGACGCCCTTCTTTATCTCGTGGAACTTGGTGGGTAAATACCCGCGTATTTTTAAAGACGAAGTAGTGGGTGAAGCAGCGCAGGTCTTGTTTGACGAAGCACAAGTTCTACTGAAAAAAATGACCGATGAAAACCTGATTGAAGCGCGCGCCACCTTTGCTTTCTGGCCTGCCAATCAAGTTAATCATGATGATATTGAACTGTATGATGACAATGGTGAGCCGATTGCCATGCTGCATCACCTGCGCCAGCAAATTGAAACCACCGGCGGCAAGCCCAATATGTGTCTGTCGGACTTTGTCGCACCTAAAGACAGCGGTGTCACTGACTATGTGGGCGGCTTTATTGTCACTGCGGGTATCGGTGTGGATGAGTTAGCTAAATCCTACCAAGCGGCGGGTGATGACTACAACGCCATTATGGTGCAAGCCTTGGCTGACCGTTTAGCAGAAGCCTGTGCCGAGTGGCTGCACCAAGAAGTGCGCACCAAGTACTGGGGCTACGACAGCGAAGAAGAATTGAGTAACGATGAGCTGATTCGCGAGAAGTACAAAGGTATACGTCCAGCACCGGGCTACCCTGCCTGCCCAGATCATACCGAAAAAGACACCTTGTTTAAGCTGCTCGACCCCAAGCAAGATTTTGGTGTAACCATGACCGAACACTTCGCCATGTTCCCAACGGCAGCGGTGAGTGGCTGGTACTTTGCTAATCCAAACGCGCATTATTTTGCCGTCGGTAAGATTGAGAAAGACCAAGTCGAAAGCTATGCTAAGCGTCGCAACAAGGATATGGAATACACCGAACGTTGGTTGAGCCCTGCCTTGGGTTACGAAGAGTAAGACTGCTTAAGTGGGTGGCGTCTTGTCATCCACTTAAACCTTTTTAGCATCTTGCTGCTGATAAGTTAGGGTGCATGTTGTACTTTGGGGCAAGTGTTAGTCCGTCGATGAGCCCATCCAGGGCTCAACTCCGGCGCTGCGCCATCCATGGCTACGCTCGTCACACTCACCCAAAAGTACTCATCAAACAGTTGCAGTGTTAGCACTCTTGCAGCATAACCAAACTCCAAAGCCACAACCTACACTTCTGCTTCTCTGCTTCTCTGCTTCTCTGCTTCTCTGCTTCTCTGCTTCTCTGCTTCTCTGCTTTTAGCATCATGCTACACACAACCAAACAACATCATCCTTCAACGAGTGCATCATTTGTGCTGCGACAAGCGTAGCCATGGATGGCGTAGCGCCCGCATCACGCCAGGAAGGCGTGTTAAGGGAAAAGCAGCATAAATGATGCACGACGCGCACAGATCATCCATAGCATTTGCTTCTAGCCTCATACCACACAATCAAGCCACACCATCATTCAATGACTACATCA
>DATERP010000211.1:0-4079 GCA_035271385.1 Thiopseudomonas sp.
GCCATCTTCTCAGTACACTGTCATAACGACTTAGGTTTAGCGGTAGCTAACTCCTTAGCTGCGGTGGTGGCGGGTGCGCGTCAAGTGGAATGTACGATTAACGGCTTGGGTGAGCGCGCGGGTAACGCAGCACTGGAAGAAGTGGTGATGGCGATCAAAACCCGTCAAGACCTGCTCGGTGTGCATACCAATATTGATACCCCGCATATCCTTAGCGTCTCGCGCATGGTCTCAGGTATTACCGGTTTCCCTGTGCAGCCGAACAAAGCCATTGTCGGTGCCAACGCTTTTGCGCATGAGTCAGGGATTCACCAAGATGGCGTACTTAAGCACCGTGAAACTTATGAGATTATGGCTGCAGAAGATGTGGGCTGGAATGCCAATAAAATGGTCATGGGTAAGCACTCAGGCCGCAGCGCATTCCGTAGCCGTTTGTTAGAACTGGGTATTGAATTTAGCAGTGATACTGAACTGAATGCCGTGTTTGCACGCTTTAAAGAATTAGCTGACAAAAAGCATGAAATCTTCGATGAAGATTTACAGGCGTTAGTGTCTGAAACTTTAAATCAAGAAACCCCTGAGTTTTAGAAATTAGTCAGCTTAGAAGTGGCCAGTAAAACCGGTGAAGTGCCGCACGCGCAGATTATTCTGAATGTTGATGGTCAAGAAGTCGCCAGCGATGACCAAGGTTCCGGCCCGGTTGATGCGGCCTTTAAAGCCATTGAGAAAGTGGCAAAATCCGGTGCAACTTTACAACTGTATTCAGTCAATGCCATTACCCAAGGTACGGACTCACAAGGTGAAGTGACTGTACGTTTAGAGCGTGCAGGGCGCATTGTTAATGGTAATGGAGCAGATACGGATATCGTAATTGCTTCGGCGAAAGCCTACTTAAATGCGCTGAATCTAATGCATTTAGGTACTGATAAAGCGCATCCGCAGGTGGATGGTGTGTGACTAGCACAGCGAATCTGATGCACGAGCAGGAAGTCCGTCGCCAAGCTATGCTGCAGGCCATGCATATTGATGTATGGCTGCCGCGGCAGACCTTAGTTAATGCGGCGCCATCGCGTGAGTTGTTGCTCGATTGGGAAACCATTGATCAAGTCGCGACTCAACCCGCAGTGCAAACTATGCCGCGGCCACAAGCCGCGGCGGCCAGTAGTGCTGTCAGTGCCCCAGTGGTGCGCAGTAGCGAGCGTGTTTCAGTGCGGGATAAATTAGCCTTGGCCGCGATTAAACCAAGTGCTAAGCCAGCGCTCAATACCTCTGTTGCTACACCAGTGGATCAGCCGGCAACGCAGCCTGCGCCAGTACAGGCAGAGCCTATCCCACGTTTTGCTTTGCAAATGTTACGGGCCGATAACTGCTTGCTGTTGGTTGATTTGCCCACCGGCGAAGCGTTTCAAAGCCGTGATCCTGATTATCAGTTACTTAAAGATATGCTGCGCGCTGCGGGTTTAACTGATCAGCCGAGTTTCCTGCGTCAGGGGACACCCTTGGTCTGGCCGATTTTACGCACTGGTAATTTGATGCACAGTCAGAATGCAGCAGCAGCGCGTGCCTGCGTGCGTGACCTGTTAAGTGTTGAGCAGCAAGCTGAGCTCACGCGTTGTATTTGGTTAGTGGGTGAGCACGCTGTGCGCTTTGGTAGTGCAGACGATGCTGCTGCTCTGTATCAACTGCAGCCCTTTACTGAGGGCGTTCAGGCATGGAGCTTACCCAGCTTAGAAAGTGTCTTGGAGCAGCCATTATTAAAGCGTGATATTTGGCGCAGTATGTGTGCACATCGCGGGCTTTGGCAGGTGAATAATGATTGATGCTATTGAATTTCGTCCCATGCAATTTGCCGACTTAGAGCAGGTGGTAGCCCTTGAGCAACAGGCCTTCTCACACCCTTGGTCGCATAAACTCTATGTGGATGCCTTAAGCAGTTATGAGTGCTGGATGATGTATGTTGATGGCCAGCATGTTGGTCATGGGGTGATCAGTCAGGTCTTAGATGAGGCGCATTTACTGAATATTGCGATAGCGGTTGAGCAACAAGGCCGCGGTTTAGGTTTACAATTATTAGAGCATTTAATGCAGCGTGCCATTGAGCGCGGTTGTGTGGAATGCTTTTTAGAGTTGCGCGCCTCTAATCAGTCCGCCTACCGTTTATATGAGCGCTTTGGTTTTAATGAGATCGGCCGGCGTCGTGATTATTATCCAGCGCCCGGTGGGCATGAAGATGCGTTAGTGATGGTCTGTACTTTATTTGCAGATTAACTGCAGTGTTAAAAAGTGTGACCGCTGTGCTATGAGTTTTGTCAAAGTGCAGATGTGTGATAAAGAAACACGAGATAACCGAGGAAACTATGCCTGAATTACAACAGCTGTTTGATAATAACGTCCGTTGGTCTGAGTCGATCAAGAAAGATGACCCTACCTTTTTTGAGCAGCTCGCCAAGCAGCAAGCACCAGAATACCTGTGGATTGGCTGTTCAGATGCGCGCGTTCCTGCTAATGAAATTGTCGGCATGTTGCCGGGCGATTTATTTGTGCACCGTAACGTCGGTAACGTGGTGTTACACACTGACCTCAACTGTTTGTCAGTGATTCAATATGCAGTAGACGTATTGAAGGTTAAACATATTTTAGTCACCGGCCACTATGGCTGTGGTGGTGTGCGTGCCGCGATGCAGGATAAGCAGGTCGGCTTAACCGATGCATGGTTGCGTGGTATTCGTGACCTGCATTATGAGCACTACGATGAGCTAGCGAAGCTGCCAACCGAAGAAGAGCGTGTGGACCGTTTGTGTGAGCTCAATGCTATTGAGCAAGTGGCCAATGTCAGCCATACCGCTATCGTGCAGAACGCTTGGCACCGTGGCCAGAAGTTGTCGATTTATGGTTGTGTGTACGGTATTAAAGATGGGTTGTGGAAAAATTTAGATGTGACGATCAAAGGGATTGATCAAGTGGCACCGCAGTTTCGTTTACGCAAGCGTGACTAGTCATCCAGCACGTTAAAAATACAACTGCAGCAGCCTAGAGATACGGGCTACTGCAGTTGCTTAAGTCCTAAGCGGACTTGCTCGCCGCCATTTGATAAGCGGTTTCTAGAGCAATATGAATACTTCCTGTATCAATCTCACCTGTTCCCGCTAGATCCAGCGCAGTACCGTGATCCACTGAAGTGCGGATAATTGGCATGCCTAAAGTGATATTCACAGCTGAACCAAAACCGCGATGCTTAAGCACAGGTAAACCTTGATCGTGATACATGGCGAGCACGGCATCACACTGTTTCAAGTTGTGCGGAGTGAACAAAGTATCAGCCGGTAATGGGCCGACTAAGTCCATGCCTTCAGCGCGTAAACGCTCCAGCGTGGGTTGAATAACATCCAGTTCTTCACGACCCAAATGACCATCTTCACCGGCATGTGGATTGAGTCCACACACGAGAATACGTGGTTTTTTAATCGCGAACTTCTGCTGTAAGTCCGTGTTGAGAATACGCGTAATGGTTTCCACACGCTCGCTAGTAATGGCATCTGCTACATCACGCAGCGGTAAGTGCGTGGTCACTAAAGCGACACGTAAACCGTGAGTAGCCAGCATCATCACCACTTGTGGCGAATGGGTTAGCTCTTGTAGAAACTCGGTATGACCTGAAAAGGGCACGCCCGCATCGTTAATAATGCCTTTGTGTACCGGTGCAGTAATCATTCCAGCAAATGTGCCATCAATGCAGCCTTGACCGGCACGCGTGAGTGTTTCTAACACGTGCTGGGCGTTGGCTTGATTGAGCTGACCGGCCACTGCAGGCTCATACAGTGGGGTATCCCACACATAGAGACTGTCAGCAGGGGCGGGCTGATCAGGCCAAGCATCAGGTTGCACATCGAGGAGTTGCACCTGCAAGCCCAGTAATGCAGCGCGCTCACTGAGTAAGGCACGGCTAGTAATCGCAATCACCGGGTAGGGCTGTACTTCATGCGCTAACATTAAGCATAAGTCAGGGCCAATACCAGCTGGCTCACCAGCTGTTAAAGCAAAGCGCAAAGTCATAAGTCTTTAATCTCCACATAGGCTTC
>DATERP010000212.1:0-2198 GCA_035271385.1 Thiopseudomonas sp.
ACTTGTGCTTGGCCACGATCACAGCCAATTTGCTTGGCTAAACCGTGCGCGCTCATGCCGTAAATCAGACCGAAGTTAATGGCTTTAGCACTACGTCGCTGATCAGTGGTGACTTCATCCAGCTCAACACCAAACACCTCCGATGCTGTAGCTTTATGCACATCACGGTTATGGCGGAAAGCATCCAATAAACCGGGGTCTTGCGCTAAGTGCGCCATAATGCGCAATTCAATTTGCGAGTAGTCCGCCGCTAATAATTTGTAGCCTTTCGGCGCGACAAAAGCTTGACGAATACGACGGCCTTCAGCAGTACGAATCGGAATATTTTGTAAGTTGGGATCACTAGAAGACAAGCGACCTGTGGCCGTCACCGCTTGATGATAGCTGGTGTGAATACGCCCAGTCAGCGGATTGATCTGCTCCGGCAAACGGTCGGTATAGGTGCTTTTAAGCTTACTGAGGCTGCGGTACTCCATCAGTAAAACCGGCAACTCATGCCCACGTTCTGCTAATTCTGATAACACGGCTTCGGCGGTGCTGGGTTGGCCTTTGGCGGTTTTGGAGATCACTGGTAAACCCAGCTTTTCATATAAAATAACGCCTAACTGCTTGGGGGACGCTAAATTAAACTCTTCACCGGCAATGTCGAAGGTCTTGCGCTCTAACTCAGTCAGTTTGGCCGTTAACTCTAAACTTTGCTGACCCAATAGATGCGCATCTACCAAGGCACCATCACGCTCAATGCGCGCCAACACTGGCATCAAGGGCATTTCAATGGTTTCCAACACTTCAAGCAAGGATGGAATGGCTAGCAACTCTTGGTTTAAGCGATTGTGTAAACACAGAGTGATTTCTGCATCTTCTGCGGCATAAGGCCCAGCCACATCCAGATTAATCTGATCAAAGGTCAGCTGCTTGGCACCTTTACCGGCTACCTCTTCAAAACGAATGGTACTGCGATCTAAATAGCGCTGGGCCAAATCATCCATGTTGTGGCGCGTAGCAGTGGAGTTGAGCACATAGGATTCCAGCATGGTGTCAAAACGCACGCCCTGCACCTGAATGTCGTAGCGCGCTAAGACATTGATATCGTACTTACCGTTTTGGCAGACTTTAGCAATAGCGGGATCTTCCAAGAGTGGGCGCAAGGCTGCTAATACCCTGTCTTGGTCCAACTGCTCAGGTACGCCCATATAGCTGTGCGCCAGCGGCACATAAGCACCTTCACCTTCGGCCACGGCAAAGGAAATCCCCACTAAACGGGCTTGCTGGGCATCCACACTGGTGGTTTCGGTATCAAAGGCAAAGAGTTTGGCGCTGCTTAAACGTGCAACCCAATCTGCAAAATCTTCTTGGGTCAAAATAGTCTGCCAGTTGCCTTGATATTCAGGTGCAAGCTCGGCTTCACTTTCTGCAGCTGCAATATGAGTGGCTGCCGTGACAGCTGCATCTTCAGTATGGGTGGCGGTGAGCGCAAATACATCATCAGCGCTCTTGGCAGCAGCTTTGGCTTTAGGTTGACTGGCTGCGCCGCTGCGGCGACGGATTTCATCTTGCCAGCTTTTAAATTCTAAACGCTGATACAACTCCATCAAGATATCGTCTTGCGGTGGCTGCATCTGCATCTCATCAATATTCAGCTCGAGTTCTACGTCCAATTTAATGGTGGCTAACTCACGTGACAGATAGGCCATCTCACGGTGCTCTAAGAGCTTTTTGCCTAAGGTTTTAGCCCCGCGAATCGGCAAGGTCGCCACTTGGTCGATATTGTTATAAATCGCATCCATATCACCTAAACCGACCAGCAATCCTAATGCAGTTTTTTCACCGACACCGGGCACGCCAGGGATATTGTCAGACTTATCGCCCATCAAAGCTAAATAGTCGATAATCAACTCAGGGCCAATGCCAAACTTCTCGACCACGCCGTCAATATTCAGCTTGGTGTTGTACATGGTGTTGACTAGGCTGACGTGATCATTGACCAACTGCGCCATATCTTTATCGCCGGTGGAAATCACCACTGGACTCTCGGCCAAAGTACTGCTGTAAGCCAAAGTACCAATCACATCATCGGCTTCCACACCTTCCACGCATAAAAACGGAAAGCCTAAGGCTTTAACGCAGTCGTGTAAGGGCTCAATCTGAGCTCGCAAATCATCCGGCATCGGTGGGCGCTGCGCTTTATATTCAACAAA
>DATERP010000213.1:0-11612 GCA_035271385.1 Thiopseudomonas sp.
AATGCAGGCACGCTGCACTGGCACAGCAAAACCAGCAAAGGCGCCGTAAGCCAAGGCCGCTGCGATAGAGAGTAAGCAAGCGGCAGGCAACCAAGGTACCGATTGCGGCCACCAGCCCAAACGCATAAGCCACAACACCAACCCATAAGCCATCACGGCCATTAAGCTAATGTGCTGTCCAGATATCACCATTAGATGCACAGTGCCCGTGGCTTGTAGCGTGCGCCACTGCTCACTGCTTAAACCTGAGCCATCACCCAAGACTAAAGCCGCCATCACGCCCTGCATAGATTGTGGTGCATAGCGCTGCAAACGTTGCCTGATCTGTTCACGCCAATGATCTAAGCCCTGCCCTGCTGCCAAGCGTGTACCGGTCTTGACCGACCCTGTTGCGCCAATCCGCTGAGCAAACAGCCAAGCATGATAATCAAAACCATGCGGATTAAGTGAGCCATCAGCACGCTTTAAATTCACAGCTAAGCGCCAGCGCTCACCGGCCTGCAGGCTCTCCGGTGGCGCTCGCCAAGCTAATCGAATACGTTGAGGTAACTCAGTACGACGAGAAGTAGCATTGTGCAGTTCAAAACGCACAGTCGGTGGCTGCCCTTTCGCCACGGGCCATTCAGGCAAACCTTTCACCGCGCCTTCAACCCACAGGGTACGGCCATCCAGTTCAGGTTTAAGCTGATCTTGTAACGCCCAATGCGCATTCAGGCATGCCCAACACAGGCCTAACATCGCATAGGCAAACACCCTGTAACGGCTACGCAATAACGCCAGCGCCAGTAATGCGCCAACTAGCAACCAAAGCATGCCGGGCAATACTGGCAACCAACGTAAAGCTAACAAACCGACAATAAAAGCAAGCGCAGCTAAATGCATCACGCGACCTCCTTGTAGCATTTGCAAACAAATATTTTACTAAATAGCGCGCTTTATAAGACTTTTGTCACACCCTGTAACAGCACCCCACGCGAATAAGATGCATAATAGACGAGCTTTAGCATGTCAGAGAAAATTCATGCCTCGTCAATTGTTTAAACGCTATATGCCTGACCCGGAAAAACTCAAACATAATCCGTCATTACGTTTTTTGGGCAGCCTGATCCACGATCCAAATTTATGGCACCTCAACCGCCACTCGGTGGCGCGCGCAGTTGCTGTGGGTTTGTTTTGGGCGATGATCCCGATCCCTATGCAAATGTTTGCTGCTGCTTTTTTAGCTATTCCTATGCGTGCGAATCTACCTATTTCTGTGGGTTTGGTTTGGTTAACCAACCCCCTGACGATGCCGCCCGTGTTTTATGCCAACTATAAGCTGGGCGCATGGTTGCTCAATACACCGACTATTCAGCTGCCTGATAAAGTGAGTATCAGCTGGATTCTAGAAGTCACCACCACCCACTGGCAGCCGCTCTATGCTGGTTCTCTGGTGATGGGCCTGTTTCTAGCGCTAGTGGGTTATACCGGCACAGCCTTATATTGGCGCTGGTGGGTCAACCGCAGCTGGAAAAAACGTATTAAGCTGCGTAAATCGCGCTTAAATGATTGATTTCAAAATATTTTTTGACACTACGCTAAATATGCGTATACTTATCGGCGCGGGATGGAGCAGTTTGGTAGCTCGTCGGGCTCATAACCCGAAGGTCGTAGGTTCAAATCCTGCTCCCGCAACCAGATTAAAAAGCCTTAACTTTCAATGAGTTAGGGCTTTTTTTATGCCTGTAATTCCTTGCTGAAAAACCGTCTAAAAAGCCTCTGTGACACTTCTGTGCCCAAACCGTGCCCTGTACGTGCCCATTTTGAAATTCCAAGTTTTTAGCTACGCTCGATTTTGACCCTAAGTCTTTCCAAGACCATACATTTCCCAGCGTATTCTAACGCCATCTCATTCCTACATAGCTGCTTACTCATCAACAGCATCCAGTGATGCTCCCTCTGAAAAATGAGTCTCGAACCTCTCAATGCTGCGATCAAAGTCAGGCCAAAAAAGCATCAGGTGAAAGATAAGCCATTGATCAATTTTATTTGACCACTACAGACCAACTACACTTAGCTTTACTTCATAAAGCTATATTCTCATGATCAGAATTACAAATGAATAACAAGCTATTTCACTAACAAATACACAAACATTTACCGCGCTATTAATTAATAAATTTAACTTGATATCCTCTTCTTTTAACAGTAAAAATAACTTATGGTTACATCATGAAAAAATCAAATGCATATAACTCCATCTTAATTTTCTTCACCCGTCTTTCTATACAACCAGCGATATAAACTTCAAGTTACATTACATAGTGCTATCAGTTAGAAAGATATAGCCCTCCTCCAGCGTCACAGTCACGCCGGAACTCAATAGTTAACTCGAGATCCTAACAATGAAAAAAGAAA
Organism: Thiopseudomonas sp.; assembly: GCA_035271385.1. Taxonomy (GTDB): domain Bacteria; phylum Pseudomonadota; class Gammaproteobacteria; order Pseudomonadales; family Pseudomonadaceae; genus Denitrificimonas. The sequence goes on from DATERP010000213.1 coordinate 2,398, forward strand.
ACTTAGCAATTGATCCAGACGGCTTATATAAGATCCCAGGCTTTCATCAGGTGATGGTCAGTGCAGCGAGCAAAACTATTTATATCGCAGGCCAAGCGCCCTATGACGAAAGCATGGAGTTGGTCGGTGCCGGCGATTACAGCCTGCAAACTACTAAAGCCTTGCAGAATATCGCCACTGCTTTAGCAGCAGCCGGCGCGCAACCAAAGGACGTGGTCAGCAGCGTTTTATACGTCAAGGCTCTTGATACACCAGGGGCAGCAAAAGCCATTATGGAGGCCATGGCCACAGCATTAGATGGCCAGCCCTTCCCCGCTCATGCCTTTAGTATCATTGGTGTAACTGCATTAGCTGACCCACGCGTTCTGATTGAAATCACTGCTGTTGCTACGCTGGACTAATACCATCCCCTCGCACCTGTGCACTGCGCAGGTGCTTGCTGGCTCTATCCTTTATCCAATCAACAACAGGAGCGCTTTAAGTGAACTCAAGTAAAGCTCTGATCACGCAATATTTTGATTCAATCACGGGAAACAGCACCACACCTATTACTGACTACTTTTCTGATGATATTCGCTGGAATCTACCGCCTACTCACCCCTTCGGCGGACCTTTTACCGGCATTCCTGCTGTATTGGAGATGATGGCTAAAGGTGCACATTTTTTCCCTTATGAAACCATTGCTATCGAACTGCACAGCTTGATCGCTGAAGCGGAGAATGTGGTCGCGCATTTTCGCTTAACTGCACAAACGCATGACGGCAGAGATTATGCCAATGAGTATCTCTTTCGCTTTAAGTGTCGTGGGCAAAAAATTATCGAAGTGTGGGAATTTCTAGATACTTATTACCAACAGCAGATGGGTATGTTTAACTAAAAACAACACATCAATATATGCACTTCAACATAATGAAAGACTGATTCAAAAACACCCTGAGATTTTATTTAATAATTTAAATAAAAGAAGAACCAACATCAGATAGATGCCGATATAAAACCAAAACAACACATGCCACTTTAATATCTAAATAACTGAATAACCGAAGCAGGAGTTTAACTCCCACTTCGGCTACAGATTAAGCGTCTTTCTTGTGCATTGTTACAATTTCTTGACGCTCTTTAAGTTTAGCTGGAATATCAGCTTCATCCATAAAGAACTGTGAGTACCACTCGCGCAACTGATAGATAGGACCGTCGCCTTCTGCCAGCACAGGATTATCGATACGGGCTTTATGTTTCCAGATATCAACGTCTTGGTAGAACGATGTACGGTTGGCCTGTACATACTGCTTAGCCAGCTCGTTATTCTGCTCGCTCGTCAACTCTGGATTTTTCTTAACCAGTACACCAAAACGCAGTTCAAAACTGTTTTCTGAGGTAGGTACGTGACTATTGAGCAGAATAGTTTCAACAGTGCCGCCTTCGAATTCAGCACTCATACGAGTAAAATGCGTTGCTGGTCCGTAGTAGGCTGACTTAGCAATCAAGTTACCGCCTAGACGTCCAGAATCACCATGAAACTCTTGCGTGCCAATATGGCCTTCAAAGGTATTAGCAAAGTAGGTGCATGGCGTACCGTGCACTGGACCAAAGTGAATCACGTCAGATAAGTTATCAACCAACTCGCGCGGATTTGTCTCAATAAACATTAAGTCCACATGCCAGCTATCATTCCACTCATCGCTATCGATTTCAGGCAAGTATGGAATTTCCACACCTTCAGCAGGAGGGTTGCCTTCTGGGTTGTGCCAGATAAATAACAACTTGTTAACTTCTTTGGTCAACCAACTCTTAGTTTTTGCTTTTGGGGGAATACGGTCGCAATAAGGAATCTTTGCGCAGCGGCCACTGGCTTCAAACTCCCAGTGGTGGAATGGGCAGACAATACGTCCATCAACCACTTCACCCTGTGACAGGTCTGCACCCATATGCGGACAGTAGGCATCTAAAACACTGATGCTACCTTCATCGTTAGCAAACGCAACCAAGCGCGTACCGAAAATATTCAGCGTATGCGGTTTACCATCATGGTAATCCTTAGCTTCGCCCAGGCAATGCCAACCTCTAGCGTAACGGTACTCTGCAGGAGCGCCAGAGGGTTGGATATCTATCTTTTTTGTCATGTCCTGATCCTCATCATTTCAAATTTAGTCTGTATTTAGGCTAATTCAGTTATTTCACAGCATCACTATTGCCAAGATAAAGGGCATTCTCATCCCTCAACTGGACTAGATTGAGATGAGCTACGACTTTTTACGCCAGTTCTCGACCAAATATTGATCCAGAGCAAGTTTTTGCGCATCGACTGTTCTTTTTATATAACGACCGGCATGATCTGAATGAGCTAGCCATAAAATCGCAGCGGCAGGTACATCAGCCGTTGATGCCATGCCACCTAAAGCAGCGATACCTTGATCGCCAATGGTCGCTTTGAGTGCTTCAGTGGCCACCACACCTGGGTTGACTGTATAAGCACGTATCCCTTTAGGACCCAACTCAACGTTGAGCACACCTGAAAGTCGTGACACTGCTGCTTTACCGGCACCATAGGCATAACCCCAGCCACCCTTATCAGCAGGAACAGGTGGGTTATGCTCACCGGCACCGGAGCTGACGTTAACAATCACGCCCGAACCTTGAGCCACCATTAAGCGTGCGATACCCTGGGTTAAAGTCACAGGGCCTTGCACATAACCGCGGTACACACGATCCAGTGTTTCAGCGGTTAAATCTAAAAAAGCGTTGTTTAGATCCGAGCCTTGATAAATTGCATTATTGACCAGCACATCAACATGCCCGCACTCGCGCGTTACTTGCTCAATAGCTTGGGTCGCAGAGTGCTCATCGAGCAAATCCAGCGGCACCAACCATACTTTGCGACCTAAGGCCTCAATGGCTGCAGCCGTCGCTCTAAGACTGCCAGTGAGTGGCGTACCGTCTGCGGCTATCACTTCATGCTCATGGCGTGAGCCATCGTCAATTGAACGCGCACTGATCGCTACATCGTAGCCTTCACGGGCAAAAGCTAATGCTGTTGCCCGTCCAATGCCGCGGCTTGCGCCGGTCACAAATGCAATTTTAGTCACATAACATTCCTTCTGAAGAAGCGAGAACCTAATTAAGCAGGATAGTCGGTATAACCAACAGGTCCGGCAGAATACAAAGTGTCGCGATTAAACTCTGCCAGAGGGCTACCCTTAGCCAAACGCTCAACTAAGTTGGGGTTAGCAATATAATGGCGGGCAAAAGACACTGCATCGGCCGCCCCGCTATCCACAGCCTCAATTGCCGTATCACGCTCAAAGCCATCATTGATAATTAAGCCGCCTTTAAACTGCTCACGCGCCATCGCAAATGCATCAATTTTGCGCGTATGCGCTTTCATAATGTGCAGATAGGCCAAGTTCATATCAGCAATACCATCAAGTAATGCTTGCAGCGTCTCTGCTGGCTGGCTGTCACTCACATCATTGAACTTATTGGCTGGGCAAAAACGAAAACCCACACGACCTGAACCAATCGCCTCAGACATCGCTTTGAGCACCAACAGTGGAAAACGCACACGGTTTTCTACTGAGCCACCAAACTCGTCGGTGCGCTGGTTGGCATTTTCTGACATAAACTGCATTGGTAAGTAACCACTGGTACCGTGCAACTCCACGCCATCAAAGCCTGCTTCACGTGCATTAAGCGCCGCCTTACGGTAGTCCTCGATCACCTCATAAACCTCGGCATTGCTTAACTCATGCGGCATATCAGTGGCAGCCATACCGACAACATCAGTAAACAACTCCACTTCAGCTTTGAGCGCCGAGGGTGCAACAGTCTTAGAACCAGCAGGCTTGTTGTGCACAGTCGCCACACGACCGCAGTGCATCAACTGCAACACAATGGTGCCGCCCTGCGCATGCACCGCATCAGTCACTTGGCGCCAAGCAGCAATTTGCTCAGCATTATAAATACCTGGTGTGCGGCAATAGCCCATACCATCTGCTGAAGGCGAAGTACCCTCAGCCACAATCAGCCCAGCATTGGCGCGCTGCGCATAGTATTCAATCATTTCAGCCGTAGGTACGGCTTGGTCGGTTGAGCGGCTACGGGTCATCGGCGCCATTACCACCCGATTTTTTAAAGCGAGATCACCAAACTGAATGGGCTCAAATAACTTACTCATAGCAACTCCTTAACGAACTCGGATTCTGGGCGTCGGTGCACCGCGGCGCATACCTTTAAGAAAACCGTCCAACGGTTGCGGCTCGGCCACTTCAGGCAGCACATCGTGCTCTGGCGTGTTGTTCCAGAATTCTTTAAACGACGGGAATAAATCATGGAAAGTGCCATGATATGGTTCACGTCCTGGCCAGCGCATCTTCATATCACCAATAGGTGGTTTATTCAGATCAGTGGCATACCAGTAGCAGGGTAAGCGACGGCGGAAATACCACTGGCCATCGATACGCTCATAATCGTCCCAGTACAGCATTTGCATGATTACCCACTCAGCGCCGGTTTCATGCTCATTCTTTGAATACACCACACCAATGGCGTGATCAGCATCAGTAAACTCAATGATGTGTTGGCCAATATGATGCGAGGTACCAGTAAACTGATGACGCAAGGTGTCATCAACCCAAGCCTTCAGTTCAGCACGACCGGTTTTACCCTTACCGACTCGGATATCGTGGGCAAACAGCCCAACATGCGCATCCAAATCGCGCATATCAAGTGATAACGAGTATTTACCCGCAAGTTGGCGAATCGCTTCGATAGACTCCAAGCGGTCAAGGCGCGCCAGCAATTCTTTTTGACTCATATTTTACAATCTCTATGACTGAACAAAAAATAGTGCTGGAGTATCTCCAGCACTGAGCACAGGTCAATCTATTGCGGTATGCAGATCTGAACTGCGGCCGCCATCAACAGGCAGGCTCGCACCAGTAATATAAGACGCCTCATCTGAAGCCAAAAATACTACGGCGTTAGCCAACTCTGTGGCAGTACCAACACGCTTCATTGGAATTAACTTAGAGGTGCCCGCGCGCGACTCATCGCTGCTCAACATACCGGCAGTGGCCTCAGTTTCAATCACGCCTGGAATCACTACGTTGCAGCGAATATTTGCTAGAGCGCCTTCTGACGCAACCGCGCGACTGAAGTTGGTCACTGCGGCTTTAGCAGCAGAGTAACCGGACATCCAAGCGGTACCAAAGGTGCCGCAGATCGAAGAAATATTAACGATCGAGCCACCTGTTTCCTGCATCAACTGCATCGCTTTACGCGTGCCCCAGAAGGTGCCATCGACCGTGGTCTTAAAGTTGGCATGCCAATCTTCAGTGGTCATATCAGTCAGCGCACCCCAAGTGTAGGCCGCAGCATTATTGACCATAATGTCGAGCTTGCCGTACTCACTGGCAACCGCATCAATAGCACTGACAAAGGCATGCTCATCGCTGACATCAGCCACTTTATAAGCTGCTTTACCGCCCTGCTTTAAAATGTTTTCCACCACCGCTTTCAGTGGTTCTTCACGACGACCAAATACCACTACGGTTGCGCCCTCTTCAGCCATACGTATAGCTGTTGCTGCGCCAATACCACTACTACCACCGGTGACAATCGCAACTTTATTCTCGAGTCTGTTAGTCATTTCAATACTCCTTAGTAGAACGCCATGCCACCGTTAACGGCGATATTTTGACCGGTGATAAAGCTTGCTTCATCACTGCCTAGGAACGCCACAACACGGGCAATTTCTAATGTGGTACCCAAACGACCCAGTGGAATACCTTGGATCATCGAGTCCATCCACTCTTGTGGAATACCAGCCATCATGGGTGTATCAGTGGCGCCAGGCACTAAGCTGTTCACGCGAATACCGCTGGGTGCTAGCTCACGTGCATTACTGCGAGTTAAACCCATAATGCCAGCCTTAGAAGCCACGTAATGGCTTGGGCCTTCACCGGTTTGCCCTGCAGTACTGGAGAAGTTAACTATTGCTCCACGACCTGCTTTAACCATCAACTTAGCCGCTTCGCGACTGCATAAGAAAGCGCCGGTGAGGTTGACGTTAATCACACGCTGCCATGTCTCTAAAGATGTTTCTAGGAAACCATCCACTGAACCAATACCAGCATTGTTGACCAGTAAATCTAAGCGGCCTTGTTCTTTTTCAATGCGCGCCATTAACTCAGCCACAGCTGCCTCATTGGTAATATCACAGACCACTGCATGCGCTTTACCGTCTAAACCTTGCACGGTTTCTTCCAGCGCAGCAGCGTTGACATCAACGGCATATACAATGGCGCCCTGCTCAACAAAATGCTGCACCATAGTGCGACCCATGCCTTGCCCTGCGCCGGTGACAACGCTGATTTTATTATTCAGTTTCATGATTGTTCCTGTCTTGTTCTTAGTGTTATTCATCATCGGGTGACAGGCTTACGCCAGCATCGTCTATTAAGACTAATCATTGGTAATCGATGCTGCGCTGCGCCCAGCTTGGCGTCCAAAAAAGGTCGAATCACCTAAAGACATACCTGAGCTATAGCCTTCGCCCCAGCGTGGCAAACCACAGGCCGTGCGACCGGCAGCATACAGCCCTGGGATCACCTGACCGTCAGCATTCAACACTTCACCCGTAGGCTGGGTCGCCAAACCACCTAAGGTGAAAGCATGGGTATTGATATCGCCTTGGCAGTAACTGATCGCAGCAAAAGGCGGCGTCTGAAACGGACGCAACCACTCTTCGCTTTTATGAAAATAAGGATCTTTACCTTCAGCCGCATGGCGATTAAATTCAGCGATGGTTGCGACCAAAGAGCCGGGCTCTAATTCAAGCTCCTCTTCGATTTCTTCCCACGTTTCACCTACGGCAGCAATATTCATATCCGGCTGAATCAATGGACGACCAAAAATATCGTTATCAACCAACAGCCAAGCACGGCCATTGGGCTGCTGAATCACATGACGGCCCACGCGACCGTGGTAGGTATCTTCATTAATAAAGCGCTGGCTGCGCTCGTTAATAAAGATACCTTTAACTAATGAATCAGGCGGGAAAAACGGAATAGTGACAAAAAACTCTTGCATATTGAGCGTTGTGGCACCGGCACTGATACCCATGCGAATGCCTGAGCCATTATCGTTCCCACCGGTGATCGGATCGCTGCTTAACGCTTGCGGCGCATAGCGCTCCAGCATTTCAGGGTTACCAATAAAGCCACCAGCAGACAAGATCACACCTTTATGCGCTTGCACAAATATCTCTTTACCCGCAACGCGCACCACTAGGCCTTTAACCGCACCTTCAGTATCAGTAATCAGGCACAGTGCGCGCGCATCATAATGTGCGTTCACGCCAAGCTTGATGGCTTGCTCGCAGAGTTTTTCCATAAACAACTTGCCACCGCCCCAGCCTTTAAACTGCACGGTATGACCACGGGGAGCAGGCTTAGAATGAGCAGAAAAAGGCCAGGCCTTCTCATTACCTGACCAAATCAAGGTGTCATCAGTAGGCGGCTCAATCCATTTACCGGGTAAGTAAGTGCCTTTAAAAGGTACGCCTTGATCTCCTAACCAGGTGAAATGATCTGCCGCATGCTCAGAGTACAGCCCAACTTTTTTCTCATCTGCAGCAGGGCCACCGGACATCATTAAATAGCTGTGTAAATCTTCAGTTTTATCTTCAAAGCCATGCTCGCGCTGAATAGCTGTACCGCCGCTACCTCCGACATACACCTCACCGCCTGACCAACTGGCACTGCCACCAGGGGCGCTGGCCAGTTCAAAAATATCAACAATGGCACCAGCGTTGCGCGCTTCAATCGCTGCACAACTACCGGCCGCACCGAAACCTACAATCGCAACCTCTGTCACGATATCCCATTGCGGCACCTCAGCAACGGGTAAAGCACGGCCTGTACTGAATACTTTGCTCATACTATGCACCTATAATTATTATTAGTTTCAACATATCGCCAAGTAAAAAAGCCGAGCACTATGGATAAGTACTCGGCTTTTTTTAACTCAAAAAATTCACCACTCTCAACGCGAACGTGGCAAACCAAGTCCAAACTGAGCAATCAGCTCACGCTGAATTTCGTTGGTACCACCACCAAAGGTCAAGGTCGGTGCAGCACGTACATCGTACTCCAACTCACCCATCAGGAAAGCCGCAGCAGAGCCGCTACGGATCAAACCATTGGCGCCCACGATCTCAGTCAACATGCGCAAGATTTCGATCACTGATTCTGAACCATAGACTTTAGTGATTGAGGCCAAAGCCACATCCATTTTGTCTTGCTCTAGATCAGCGGCAATGCGGAAGTTAATCAAGCGCATGGCTTCCAGCTTGGTGTAGCACAACGCTAAGTTACTGCGCACCCAAGCATGATCAGTCGCACGCTTACCATTCTCATCTTCAGCTTTAGCCCACAAATACACTTTGCGGAACATACCCACCACACGATCCGACCACGAGCCTAAGCCCAGACGTTCGTGATTCAACTGTGCAGTAATTAACTGCCAGCCTTTATTCAGCTCACCGACCAACATATCTTTAGGCACCACAACGTTGTCGTAGTAAGACGCTGCCGTGTTGTTACTGGTGGTAGGAATCACCGTCTGTGAGAAGCCTTCGGTTTTAGTATCGACAATTAGAATCGAAATACCTTTATGGCGTGCTTCTTCAGGATTGGTGCGTGCCGCCAACCAAATGTAATCTGCGCCATCTGCACCTGAGGTCCACATTTTATTGCCATTGACAACAAAGTGATCCTCTTCAACCTTGGCTGAGGTTTTCAGTACGGCTAAGTCACTGCCGGCACTGGGCTCAGAGTAACCAATGGCAAAGTGAATATCACCGCTGGCAATGCCACCCAGAAACTTCTCTTTTTGCGCGTCAGTACCGTAAGTCATTAACGCCGGACCCACTGTACTGATAGTCACGAATGGTAAGGGCGCACCGGCAATGTTGGCCTCTTCAAAGAAGATCAACTGCTCAGTTGGTCCATAACCCTGCCCGCCGTACTCTTTTGGCCAACCCACTGCTAACCAGCCGTCTTGACCCATTTGGCGTACAATTTTACGAAACTGATCGCCGCCTTCAGAGCCGCGTAATTGATTGCGCAGCTCAGGCGTCATTAGATTAGTAAAATAATCGCGTACTTTTATTCGCAGCGCCCGCTGCTCGTCGGTTAGATCAACAAACATAGTTC
>DATERP010000214.1:0-4143 GCA_035271385.1 Thiopseudomonas sp.
CAATAATATTATGCAGCGCGTGCGTGAAATTGCCGCTGAAGCCGGTAACGGAGCGCTCAGTCAAAACGATCGACAAGCTCTGGCCACTGAACTGCAAGAGCGTGAAGACGAGCTGTTAGGGCTGATGAATACCCGCGATGCGCGCGGCGAATATATGTTTTCCGGCTTCCAAGGTAAAACCCAACCCTTTGAGCGCCAGCCTGATGGCAGTTATAGCTACGAGGGCGATGAAGGCCAGCGTAAATTACAAATTGGTAGCTCTCTGAGTGTGGCCATTGGTGATAATGGTAAGCAGATCTTTGAGAATATTCCCAATGCCGCGCGTTTAAAAAGTGAGTTGGCGGCTCCTGTTCCGGCTGGCTCCGCGTTGGTGGTATCGCAGCCCTTAGTGCAAAACGAAGTCAGTTATTCAGGTAATCCAGCCTTTCCGGCTGACGGCGTTGAAGTGCGCTTTGGTGATCCAGCGGCAGTGCCACCGGGCGATCCAAAAGACTATGAGGTGTTTGCCAGTCCTTATACTGCGGGTGATACAGCACTACAAAGTGGTCGTTTGGATAAGGACGATGGACGCCCCGATACGCTGACCTTTCGGGGTGTGGTGATGCAGTTTGAGGGTGCTCCGGCGGGTGGTGAAGTGGTCACTGTTGAGGCTAAGCCCAACAGTGAAAAACAGGGCGTACTCGATACTATCCGCCAGTTGCGCACAGCACTGGAAGACAATACCGATACACCTGAAGATAAGCTCAAAACCCGTGATGCGGTGGCGGCAGCTTTAAGCAATATTGATCACGCGATGGTGAGTATTGATACCACGCGCGGTGCGATTGGTGCGCGTATGAATGTGATTGACACCACATTAAACAGCAATGAAGAAATCGCCATTATCAATAAAAGCGTGCAAGCCGAACTGCGTGAAGTGGATTATCCTGAAGCGCTGTCTAAGCTGGCCTTTCAAAGTATTGTGCTGGAGGCCGCGCAGCAAAGTTTTGTGAAAGTCAGTCAGCTGAATTTGTTTGATAAAATACGCTGATCTTAGTGCTAGTATTGGGCATTGATTGTTAATGTATTAAACACCAAGCGCGTGTTGTGCTGGGTTTAAAGGCTGTAGGAAGGTGAGCTATGGATATCATGACGCAAAAAAGTGTGGTGCCACCACAGATTGATCCACTGGCTGCCACTGCACCCAAAAAATCTGACACTATGCCAGTGAATCAACTGCAGCCTGATAATGCAGCGCCCATGGATCAGCAACAACTTGAAGACACTCTGGCCAGCTTGCAAGATGCCACGCAAGCTTTGCAGCGCGATTTAAGCTTTTCCCTTGATGACTCAAGTGGGCAAGTGATTGTTAAAGTGACAGACAGCGCATCGGGCAAGATTGTGCGGCAAATGCCCACCGAAGAAGCATTGCGTATGTTGGAAAGCCTCGACGAACTGCGCGGCCTGTTATTTAAAACCCAAGCTTAATTCATCATATTTACTTAGCATCGTTAATAAGGATAGACAGTACATGAGCAAACCCATTCAAACCTACAACTCAGTGGTTGCCGGCCAAGACCTCACACCTTACCAAGCCGTAGAGTTGCTGCTTGACGGTGCTTTAGAGTGCATCTCCAAAGCGCTGATTGCCCAGCAAGAGAATAACGTAGCTCAACGCGGTGAAGCCGTGGGTACTACGCTAACGATTCTTGGTCTGCTGCAAGACAGCCTCGACAAAAGCTTAGGCGGTGAGTTGGCAGAAAACCTAGATGCTTTATATGATTATATGACGCGTCGTTTAGCCAGTGTCGCAGTGGATAACACCGCGCACAGCTTAGAAGAAGTGCAGGGCATTATCTTACAGTTACGCGAAGGCTGGGCTGAAATTGATCCTGCTAGCGAGCCAAAAGAATTAATTTAAAATAAAGTTAAAGTCCTAGCGGTCAGTGACGATATAGGTATCAGTAGAAACGCTTATGGAGCACGATGTTATGAACGCAATGACCGCTATGCGACAGTACCAATCAGTTAACACTCAAGCGCGAGCGATTGAGGCTGATCCACACCGTTTGATTCAAATGTTAATTGAAGGTGGCTTGACCCGTTTAGCGCAAGCACGTGGTGCTATGGAGCGTAATCAAACTGCCCTTAAGGGTGAGTTGATTGGTAAGGCTATTGGTATTGTGGGTGGTTTACGCCAAGCTTTAGATGTTAAAAAAGGCGGCGAATTAGCGGTCAATCTAGATAGCTTGTACGAATATATGACCACGCGTTTGATGGAAGCCAACCTGAAAAACGACCCAGCAATTATCGAAGAAGTCTCTGAGTTGCTACACGAAGTTAAAAGTGGCTGGGATGCGATTGCGGCATAAGTTGGGTTGATTAAGAGGCAAGTATGATGAGTGCAAGCACTGTTCAACAACTGCAACATACCAGCAGCGCTTTACGCAATGCGTTAACGCAGCATAACTGGCAGGCGATTGGTCAGTTAGATTTACAGTGCCGCGATGCCGTTGATTCTGCCATGGCCGATCCGCATCAGCAAAATGATGAGCTACGTGAGCGTATGCAAGAGTTGGTAGACTTGTATCGTGATTTGGTGATTGCCTGTCAAGCTGAGCAGCAGCGTATTGGTGATGAGTTACGTCAAATCAATCAGTCAAAAAAAAGCGCTAAAGTCTATCAAATGTTTGGTTGACTTTAGTGGTGTAAAAAGCCCTAAGCATCTGGTGTGCTTAGGGCTTTTTTTATGTCTGTAAGATGTTGTGCGTCAAAGAAAAGACAGAAACCAGTGTCGTAAAATTGACAAACAACGGTTTTTTGACTCTACTGATGGCAGTATGCTGTGATGCCATGCGCTGTGCCCTTTCTTTTACGAGTTGAAGATATCTTTATGTTGCGAGAAACGAAAATCCTGCTGATTCACGACCAAGCGCCGCAGCGTCAAGAGTTTGCCAATATTCTGACTTTCTTAAATGAAGAGTATCTGCTGTGTGCAAGCGATGACTGGAATGATGCGGTTGCCGAACTGGAGTCCAGCCGTAATATACGCTGTGTTTTAGTGGGCGGTATGGCTGAGCCCAAAGCCCTCAGTTCTGTGATTAAAGGGCTGAACCAATGGGATGAGTGTTTGCCGATTGTTGTGCTCGATGATCAGCAGCCGCTCAGTTTACCTGCAGCATTGGAGGCTTCAGTGCTGGCGCGTTTAGAGATGCCACCCAGTTACACTAAGTTGCTAGGCACCTTGCATCGTGCACAAATGTACCGGCAGATTTTTAATCAAGCCGCAGCCAACGGTAAACAGCCTGAGCCCAGTGCCTTTCGCAGTTTAGTCGGTGCCAGCCCTTGCATGCAAAATCTGCGACATACCATGCAGCAAGTGGCCGCTACAGAAGCCAGCGTCTTGATTTTAGGTGAGTCGGGCACAGGTAAAGAAGTGGTCGCGCGTAATTTGCATAACAGTTCAAACCGCCGTGATGGGCCTTTTGTGCCGATTAACTGCGGCGCGATTCCGGCAGAGTTGTTGGAAAGTGAGTTGTTTGGTCACGAGAAGGGTGCATTTACCGGGGCAATCAGTGCGCGCGCTGGCCGTTTTGAGTTAGCCAAGGGTGGCACGCTGTTTTTAGATGAAGTGGGTGATATGCCACTGACCATGCAGGTCAAGTTGCTGCGTGTGTTGCAAGAGCGTGTTTTTGAGCGCATTGGTGGCAATAAGTCACTGACTGCCGATGTGCGTATTGTTGCCGCCACCCATAAAAATTTAGAAGAAATGATTGTCGCGGGTGATTTTCGTGAAGACTTGTTTTATCGCCTGAATGTGTTCCCCATTGAAATGCCACCGCTGCGTGAGCGTACTGAAGATATTGGTCTGCTGATCAATGAATTGGTTGCACGCATGGAGCAAGAGAAGCGTGGCTCGGTGCGTTTTAATGACGCTGCTATTGCCTCGCTGGCTCAGCATGATTGGCCAGGTAACGTCCGTGAGCTGGCTAACTTAGTGGAGCGTATGGCGATTATGTACCCGCAAGGCGTGGTGGGTGTGAGCGAGTTGCCGAAGAAGTTTCGTTATATTGACGAAGAGGATGGCATTCAAGAATTACGTGAAGAGTTAAGTGAGCGTGCCGCCTTGCTCGCCATCACTGAAGAAGAGCCGGTGACTGGCAC
>DATERP010000215.1:0-11652 GCA_035271385.1 Thiopseudomonas sp.
AGCGCATGAGCTACAAGCAATTTATGACGCCGATGCTAGATGGCTTAAATCTGCTGGTGAACCAAGTGGGCGGTATTAGATTTGAGGGATTGCGTGGACAGGGCAAAGCACCGGTTTTTCGTAAAAAAAGAAAGACTAAAGCATCCTAACTCGATTGAGGAGTTTTGTATGAGTATTGCGTGCCGCACGCAGCACGCAATACCTAGGCCCAGACTAACGTAACGGTTTCACAACACCCGCACTGACACTTGATGCTGTGTTATGCCAACCTTGACGCACAAATGTCGCTAACTCCGCGACTTCTTCGTCGCTCAGACGCCATGCATGACCCTGCATGCGCAATGCCTCAGGACGAAGTTCGGTCGACGGTAATTCAGCACCATGCAAAATGACATGAATCAAACCCGTCGGCGAGTTAGCAGTGACTAAAGCGTTACCATCCAGCGCTGGGAAGATCTCCGCAGCACCGCGCCCATCGACAGCGTGGCATCCTCCACAGTTATCGATATACAGACGCGCGCCAAGCGACATAGCAGGATCGGCACGGGTCAACAGTCGTTCTGTTTCAGTCGGCGCTGTAGCACTTTCAGCCGATAAAGTGCCAGCCTCCGAACTGTCACTTAAGTGCGTCAGGTAAGCCGCAATAGCGTGATTGTCTTCGCTGGTTAGGTATTGCAACGAATGCTCCACCACCAACGACATCTCGCCCACGCTGGTTGCATAGTCATTACGTCCTGTAGCGAGGTAATGAGCCATCTGCTGCGTACTCCACTGCGCTGACACGCTGTCCTTGCTACGCAGGTCAGGCACCGACCAGCCATCGACCTTGCCACCTGTGAGGTAGGCAGGGTTATCTGCAGAGACACCATCTTGCGCCATCAGCGCGTTACGCGGGCTGTGGCATGCACCACAGTGAGTAGGGCCTTGCACCAGATAAGCTCCGCGATTGATCTGCGCATCATCGGACACAGGTTTAAACTCGGCCTCCTTTAAGACCAACATATTCCAAGCGCGTAGCCCCCAGCGCTGGTTAAATGGAAATTTCAGCGCTGTCTCTGGCACCTTATTATTCACAGCCGGTACTTCTTGCATAAAGTACTGGTACATCGCTTGTACATCCGCTTCGCTTAAAAAACGCAGGTTTTCATAAGGCATGGCCGGATACAAATGTGCGCCATCTTTACGTAAACCGTCATACAGGGTTGCACGGAACTCATCTAACGAATAATTGCCAATGCCTGTGTCCTTATCAGGCGTGATGTTGGTTGAATAAATAACGCCCAATGGACTTTCGATTTTTCTGCCGCCAGCAAAAGGCTGCCCATCATCTGCTGTATGGCAAGCCATACAGTTTGCTGTGCGCATTACATATTCGCCGCGCGCAGCAGTAATGGCCGATGCAGGTTCAATCAGAGCTTGGGCTGGCGTGTACTGAACTGGCACCCAAACTATGGCGGCGATCACTACCACAGCGAGGACAATCCCTATTAGCACAAGACGCATTAAGGTTTTCATAGCGATTCTCCTCAGGCCAGATTGCGCGGCTGCCGCAGATAATCAGTACGAATAGCATGCGCGGCCCAATAGGCCAGCCCACCCAATAACCCTGTGGGGTTGTACTGTATATTTTGCGGGAAAGCACCCGCGCCCATGGCAAACACGTTGTGCACATCATGCGCTTGCAGATATCGATTCAGCACTGACGTTTTCGGGTCATCGCCCATGGCTGTGCCACCGACGTTGTGTGTAGTCTGATAAGGACGGACATCGTACATCGCACCCTCGCCCTTAAAACCCGAACGCATAATATCGGGCTTCAAGTGAGTAGCAATTTCTTCCATCTTGCCGCGCATAAACTGGGTCATACGAATATCGTTTGCGTTCCAATTAAAGGTCATACGCAACATGGGCCGACCAAACGCATCTTTATAGGTTGGGTCGAGATCCATGTAGCAGTTTTTGTAAGACATACAGGAACCGTGCGAACCGATACTCATAGCATGGCCGTACCACTGGCCGATGCCCTCTTTCCAACCTTTACCCCAAGCCGGCGTACCGGAAGGTAATGGCATGGAGCGTATTGGCTGCCCGTTTGCAACACCACTGGAAATGTAACTGCCGCCAATAAAACCTTCACGAGCAAAATCGATCTGATTGATACCAAAATCATCAATCACCATACCGTTGGAGCCGGTACCCACGAACGGGTTAAATTCTTTATCTTTAAAGAACATCTGTACACCACCGCTCATTTGGTAGGCATAACCGCGACCCGTGACACCTTCACCGGTGACTGGATCGTAAGGTTGGCCAATGCCTGACACCAGCATCAAATGCACATTGTGCAGTTGATAGGCACACAGAATGACTAAGTCGGCGGGTTGAAACACTTCTTCACCGGTACGGTGATCAAAGTAAGTCACACCCGTGGCGGTTTTTTTATCAGCAGCCAGTTCAACGCGCAACACCTCAGCCTTGGTCTTGTAGGAAAAGTTGGGTTTGCGTTTCAGTGCATCCAAAATACAGACATGCGGTGAGCCTTTAGAATAGTTGTAGCAGCCATAGCGCTCACAGAAACCACAGAAACTACACGGCCCCATTTGCATGCCGTATTCATTCACATAGGATTCTGAGGCAATCGCACCCGGTCGTGGGAATGGATGGTAGCCCATCGCCTTAGCGGCCTCAGCAAACAAGGTGGCATCATAAGTTTGCTGTAACGGCGGCATACAGTAATCCGCTGAACGCCAGCCCTCAAAGGGGTTACCGCCAGGGATGGTTTTACCGTTTAAGTTACCCGCTTGCCCGGAAATACCTGACATACGCTCGAAGCGATCAAAATGCGGCTCAAGCTCATCGTAGCTCACTGGATAATCTTGCAAAAGCATATCGCTGGGGATGGTCTGCTCACCAAAGCGCTCAATGGTGTAGGAGCGTAACCGCAGCTCTTCCGGCTGAGGTCGCCAAGTGTGACCGTTCCAGTGCGAGCCTGCACCACCGACGCCATCCCCAGGTAAGAATGAGCCCAACTGCCGATAAGGTAACGCCACTTCGCTCTCTGTTCGTCGAATCGTTAGGGTTGACGCTGATGGCTTTTGCATCAGGTCATAACGTATGCCGTATTTAAGCTCATCGGCAATATTGGGGTATTTAAAATCAGGTACGGTATCGCGATCTTCTCCACGCTCGAGTGCCAGAACTTCAAGGCCTTCTTCTGCCATTTCCATACTGAGTACAGCGCCAGTCCAACCGAGACCAACGACAACCACATCTTTCTTGGGATCTTGACGTGCCATGACTATGCCCTCTCGCCAGAAATTGAGACAGGCCCCAAGGGGTAAGGCACGTTATGTTGGCCTGCCCACTCTTTGAAGCTCGCCCGCGCGCCAGGAAAGCCGATATACGACCAGGCCAGCATTTTGTGGTTACCGCCATACTTAGGATCAGCAAAGTAGCCTTCCTTGGTATTGCCAAGCAGCACGGTAAAGAAATCCCGTAATTCTGCGCCTAAATTGATGCTGCCTTGCTGTACACCGGTTAGCACCTCATCCTGCTGCGCAGATTCAAGTTTGCCGAAGGATTTGCCGTGCGCTGTTTCACACCACGTATTAATCGCTGCAATGCCCTGACGATAGATTTGTTTAGGGTTCAACGGCGTTTGATAACCCAGCGCAGGATCTGCGTTAGGCATATGTGGCCCTTGCATATACCAATCAGCACCTAGGCCATATGAAGTTGTCAGTTGACGATCAATAAACACCGGTACGCGCGCTTCATACGCGCCAGGTCCATCACCATCGGAGGGAATCAGGCGTGCCGTAGCGGCCATGACAAAGGCCCATTCGGTTGCATTGAAATACTCAGGAAGGTATTGCTCAAGTGGAACAGTATCGGGCTGAGCCGCATAGGTCCAGGAGGGTAAGACGCTAATGGCCGTCGCAACAGAGGTGGCAGCAATAAATTGCCGCCGTGAAGGTGTCCATTCTAGAAGAGGCTTATCGCTCATGATGGTGTCCTCGCAAATGTGTATCCATTTTAAAGGGCTGCAGATCACTCCAACAGCGTCTTTATTTTATTCTTGTTTTTTATGCTTCCAACTCATTCACTAATATCTCTTATCCACAATAAAGTACAGAGTCATAACAGGCTACTTAAAAATACTTTGGTAAGCCAGCACAGTATGCATTGTAATTTTTAGGTTAATTTATTCGATGATGACGCACTGCTAAAAGATTCAGGCTATCAAACGCCAGGGATGGGCAAGACTCTAGAAAAAGCGCCAATGGCTGTACTGCTAGCCAGACTCTCTGTATAGCCTATGGCTCAAGCTGAAGGTAGGTAAATAAACTGAGATGTGACATAGAGCAGACTACTTTTTTGTTGTCTGCTCGGTATTGAGGGGATTGAGCTCAGCGTTTCCAGCACTTTGCTGATGAACCCGCACTGCCTTTTCTACCGCGATGATCCAGCGTCAGGGTGCCACAGGGATCACCGCTCATAGCGTTAACAGGCACAGCTTGCAGGCTATAGCTGTGCGCTGTAGTCCCTCCAGCAAGTGAGAGATTGTATGCTGCTGTACCGCCGTCTTTAGGGCTACTGCTAAAAGGCAAGGTGGGGGCACCGTCTGATTTACCGTTTTCCAGATAACCACCTTTACTGGTGTAATGGCGTTCCATAAACTGCGTCAGTTCCATTAACGCTACTTGCGCATCAGCACGACGCGCCTGCTGTACATAGCCCTGATAAGATGGATAAGCGATAGCTGAAATAATGCCTATCACCGCCACTACAATCATCATTTCAATCAGGGTAAATCCCAGCGAGCGCCTGACATTCAGCGCGGAAGTTATTTTACTCATCAGTATTCCTCACTTCGCGCCAAGACTGGCGGCCTTCACGTACTGAGCCTGCGACAGCCACACACTTAACAGCCCCACCCGAGCCTGCATAACAAATCCAGCGATACAGCGCATTCACACCCTTGAGAACACCCTCGCTAGGATCCGACATCCCTGACCACACAACGCTCGACTTGTTACCCTCCGGCGGCGTTTTATAATCACCATCACCAAAGTCGCCATCGCCATCTATATCAAAATAAGCATATGGCAGACGCATACCACTGGATAAATCAAACACCATGGTCATGCTGGTACCACCGGATGCGCAGGGATCATCTACAGGAGTCATGCTGGTAAGCACTGCACGATTACTGCGTAAGCTGGCTTTAGCTAATACACGCTCACCTTTAGCTCCGGTGCTTCCCTCTCCCGAGAGCCAAGCCAAGTCCAAATACCAACCATTTTCTTCAGCCGTTAGCTCATTAGCAGTTATAGCTCGCAGTTGTTTACCGTTTTTAAACTCTTCTGCAATGATATTTTGCTTGAGTAACGAAGCTCGACCGTCAATCAACACACCGGTATCAAACAAACCATAGATGCTCTCAGCGGAAGGATTGTCAGCAATTTCATTATCACCATTACGGTAAAAGCTGCCTGTACCAAATATCAGCATATGCTCGCCACGCTGATTAAAGGCAGAAGCCAGTGGCGCAGTAATAGCTTGCGGATCGCCAGCGCTATTTTTAACTTTAAATAACGGACCCAAACCCGAATCTAAACTGTTTGGAATCCCCCAAGACGACATTAAATTAGAGTTAAGATCAATCCGCCATACTTGTCCCAGCGTATCAGCAACATACAGACGGTCGATCTGCCTATTACCATTCAAATCTGAGGTTAGAACGCCCCCCAGATTACCTTGTGTTGCCAGCTCAAATTCTTTCAGAATGCTGCCGTCTTTTATATCAAGTATCCAGACATAACCTTTATCTGGCATTTCATCGTGATAACCACTATTGACAACGACACCAAACTTCTGATTAGGCAGTGCAACAATTGAAGGTTGGCCCATGTTGTAACCCATTCTAGGATCACTAAACTCCCACATCACATTTTCTTTTTTGACGCTACTGCTACCCGATACATCGGTCACATTCAAAGCAAAAACACTTTTACTGCCCGCTCCACCAACACCGACAACAACAGTTGCCCAACGGTCTCCAAGCCAAGCATCAGCCACACGTGGCGTGCCATCTACATAATAACGGTGCGTATAATTAACATCGGCAAGCTGGCTTAGATTGGCATAGACAGCATTGGGCACAAAGGCAAACAACTCAGTTCCGCCGTTCACATCAAGACGTGCATCGAAGCCATGCAACATACCATCGTTAGCACCAACAATAATCATAGGTATGCGTGCCTTGTACGCAGGTGTATCGCGGAAGTCACTGTATTTAGTGGCAACGTCGTTATTCCAGCTGGTCAAACCTGTATAACCATAATCCTGCTTATGGACAAATTGCGGATCGGAGTTAACGATATCGCCTAAACGGCTACCACGTTCGCGGAATATTCCATCGGGTCGGCTTTGTATACGCTCCTTAGTTCGCTTTCCACGCAAATAATCTAAAACATTCTCGTTTTGTAACTGGGCTTGCTGAGTATCGCTTAAATCAGACCATTTAAAATCAATCCCAACAAACGATGCACTCACACTTGCAGATGCAGATGCAGATGCAGATGCAGATGCAGATATTAAGGTTGTCGGCTTAATACTTAGGATATTACGGCTATTTATATCAGTCAGCGCATCGAGCTTAACTGCAGCACTCCAGTACGGCTGTATCACTGCATTATCAGCGCTGATTGGCACAGCAAGTAAGTCACCACTCCACAGTTTATTGTTCACACTGGACTGAAATACTGCGCTTCCAGTTTCAAGTCGCGACGAGTTTGCAGCTAAAGAAGTCGTAGTGCCTTGTGCTTCACTGGCAATTTGCGCAAAAGCTTGGCGTAAACTTTCAACCATCGCTTCAGCGTCACTGGCAACGTAAAAGTTATTGGGGCGTTTATCACCCGTTGATAATGTGTCACCCGGTTTACTCCACCAGGACTCTTGCAATGGATCACCGTACTTATAATTATCTGGTACTTTAAAGCCACCATATTTGGCAGCCAGCCAATATTGATTCTGGGCGCGTCCCAGCAAGACTTGATTTTCACGCACATCCACCCAATAAGTTGCTACGGTTTGTTTTCCAGGCATCCCTCGTACACCATTTTCAGTAGTCTGGGGACGAATATCCTGCGTATTGGCAAAGTAAGCTAGCCCGGCAATGTATGCAGAGTTACCACGCCCCGTAAATACATCCGAAGCAGTTTTATTGATACTCTCCAAACTAAATATTTTATTAGTATAGTTATTAAGGCCATCTGACCCCATGAAATTATCATCATCAGGCAGCAATTCTTTTAGATCTTCATGAGTATTCGCATCACCAATACCTAAAATTGCGTTTTTTTGGCAGGCATATTGAATAGGGTCTTTCCAGTCAGTAATAACAGGAAAAAAATCTTTTTTATTATTAGTATCGGCCTTAGTAGTATAGTCTCCAAGATTTTTTATTCCGCGCAAATAACGTAATGCAGCGTAATATAATTCACTAACTGGGTCATTACTCTTATGCTGATTAGTAATTTCTCCAAACTTATTAATATAATTGATTACACCACTGTTACCAATAACGTCTTTGCGCGGATTGGGATCCAATATACCTGTTATTGGACTCCACTCTTTAAACGGATTATTTGACGTACCCGCTACTGTTGGCTCTCGCTTCTTTGCACCAATATAGTCCTGAGGCGCACGCAGTACACCACCGTTAACGCCATTTCCGTTAATATTTAAATAACTAAATACACTGTAACGAATATCATCAGCATATTCTTGCAACAATCCTTCTGGCTTATAATTATTACCGTACTGCTTACAGTTATCTTCTTTCAACGTTTCATTTTTACACACTTCAACACGCACAGAAAAATATACTGGTGTATTACTACCATTTTTGATCTGTAATGTTTTATTCTTCTGATAACCATTATCACCTGAGCTCACTGAACTAGTGATTCCATTAGAATTGTAAGGTGATACTTTAGCTGCCAGCGCTGCGCTAATTGTAAGTGAGGAAGCACCTTGTCCAGCTCGCGTAGCTTTTTCAATAATAGTTTGGTTTGCAGTATCAACTACACGGTAACCACCGGTTAAAGCTTTTCTAAATGGGTCAATAGTTGGCGTCGCAGCCCAATTTAAATAGTGACCACTCCACAATACTCCACCGCAACTGCGGCTAACTTTAAAGTTATAATTTTTCGGGGTAAAGTAACCGCCCCCCTGATCGCCTGTAACTGCACCAAACTTCGAGTGCACAATATCTTGACGCACATAGTCATAGCATTTATCAGAATCAAAATACCCTGCATACTTCTTATTTAATTCATACGCATATAAATTCGCCACACTAATCACTGTAGGAAACTCAACCGATGGTGTTAGCACTAAGTTACCCGGAACACTGCCGCCACCCAACAGTAAAGGGCTTTGCGCAATACTTGCCTGAGCCGCAGAATCCAGCGCTAGCACTGCACTCAATCCAACAACACTTCCAGCTTTGCGCACAACTGCTGCCAGTCTCGTAGATACAACATTCATTGTGATCGTTCCCTGAAAATTCAAAATCTACTGCTCAAACAAGTAGGTTGAGCGCAACTGGGTTTGTGTGGTGGGTTGGTCGCCAGTATTCACTGTAAAACCTGCTCCACTGCCGTCAATCCTAACTAAAACACCCTCAGGGTTTTCATCGTCATAATTCATAGCATCGGTACTGGTACGCAAGGTCGCCAGCTTAACAATAGTATAAGAAGGCGCATGTATTCCCTCGGCAAGCTCTTTGTATATACCGGTATCTAGGTCACCAATAATACTGGTGGTAAACTTATTGCGTGCATCCTGCTCTCCAGCGCGTAACGCTGCTTCTGCCGCTTGATATGACACATTGCCTTCACGCAAATTACTGGCCATCGCTTCTTGCAATGATGTGCCGCGCATACTGCTTAAACCGATCACAGTCAGTAACAACAACATAATCATAGCAACCACTAACACGACACCGCGCTGGTGACTCAATCCACTAAAACCTGTGTTCATGGTAATCGGTTCCGTAATCCAATCAGGGTAGAAAAGTCTTTTTGCAGGCCTGATGCAGCCTCAATTGTCAGCGTCACTCTGACCGCCAGAACCGCTTCCCAATTTTCAACATCTTTAGCGGTAACATACTTCGTTATAACTCCGCGTTTAAAATCAGCATCCAGCCCAACGCCGTATTCAAACTGCATCGCTCGTACTCCAGGCACCAGTACATGCGTTTCATCCATTTTCAGCTCATTATTAAAGTGTGAACGATATAAAGTTGGCGTGCCCTGCTCATCATCAACCACATAATAAGCTAGGCTTTCAAGCCGCAAAAGCTCAAAGCTGCTGGTGTAATTATGCGACCAATGCAAGTTGCCCTTTCTTACAATGCTGTTATCACTGATGGACTCAATTTCAAATAAATCACATCCTTGCCCATCTGCGATCAAAGCAATATCACCCATCTTTACAGGTGAGGACAGGAGTGTGCTGCCCCACTTAACTTCGGGCTCCCCAGCAGTATTGGCTGGAACACCATCAAAACTCTCATTGCCACCCGCCGCAAACTGAATAAACAGTCCGTTTGATTGTGCTGATATACCCGCAAGCGGAGCACTGCCACCACTCTGCCAACCCCAAACAGCACCTTCTGGCCTTGACCAAAGATCGTTTACATTGGTAGCAATATGATTACGTGGCGAGTCAATACATTGGCCTTTATAGCCCGCATTACGAATATCCCGGGTCAGAAACTCCATAGCGAAGCGGCCACTTTCTTGTATTTGAGATAATTGCTGATTGCTAACATAAGTGGCTTTACTACTCAGAAAAACCTGTGTCACACCCAACATCAACAATATGCCTAATGTCATGGCAATCATCAGTTCCACTAATGAAAGGCCAGCCTGGCGCTGCTTAACTATCATGCGCATTATATTTCAGTCCGGTAGACAAACGTTTCGAGGATCTTGGCTTCCTCACTACTCGGTGCTTGTATCGCACCACGAGTATCGTCCCAGCTCACTTCAATCGTCACTAGAGTACCGTCGAGAGTATTTTTCCCAGTACCGCTCGGCAGTGTTTCAGCAAGATTATTGAGCCACTCAGCGATATCTCGTGCGGCGAGATCAGTGCTTTCAGTGTTATAGGTACTCAAGCTCGTCGGAGACTCCACAACATAGCCGCCAGCCCTTGCCACTTCACTATTAGCACGCATGCGCTCACTGATGTCATAGGCCAGAAAAGTGGCTTGAGAGCGGTAATAGGCACTTTGATTACTTTTTAAACTCAGCGCCTGCAGCCCCGCCATACCCAATAGGCCAATCGAAAGTATGAGCAGCGTTATCAAGATTTCAAGCATTGTCGCGCCGCGCTGCGCCTGACAAAAGCGACCTAGCATGAACTTTTTTCCAAGCTCACCCAGCCGATTTTATTAATGTCTAACTTATACTGCGGGCCACTGCTACAACCTTGTTCTTTGACGCTTAAAGCATGCGGTTCACGAATCATACCGCTACCTAAAAAGTCTATATTTTTACTAGGCCCCGTCACTTTAAGCCCTTGCCCCAACTCCCACACTTTTAAAACGTCAGTGCCAGATGTAAGTAGCCAGCCAGAAGCCCAATCAGTGCTTCCAATACCACCCTGCACGCACGCACTGAAATCGGCGTTGGCACGACAGAGTGTGACAGTTTTTTTACGTTTAATTGCTTCAGAGCGCGCTAATTGCACAGCCGTATGCAACTCATCTGCTGTGGTGCTAATGCGATTGTTTAACAGAATAGTACTGAACGAAGGGATGGCAATGCTAAGCACAATGGCGAGTATAGCCACAGCAACCATTAACTCTATTAAGGTGAATCCTTTCTGCTTACTCATACTCACTATTCCATTTTATAGAAGTAAAAAGTCATCTGATTTTCAGGAAAGTGTACGTGTATTATCGGCTTGCCCGCCAAACTAAGTTATAAAAAAGAGGGGGAATTTATTTTATATAACTTAATACTTTTGCCTTGAAATCCTACATATCCGGCAAATTATAGCTTTTTCACTCAATAAGGGAAGCTATATATGTATTAAAGCATTAGTCATATAATACAACGTGGATTTTTTCGCAACAACGGACTTAATCATCCGCCTAAATATATTTTTGGGCCCGGTATAAAACTGCGTGTACAGGTCATCTTGTTTTTTTATAGCTACATAGGATGAGCAGTTTCCTACCCAAAAAATCGACAACATTTGTCGTAATAGGCAGCATCCACTCAATGTATAGAAAAGTCATATTTAGCTTAAATGCCGCAATTGCAGCCCCTGCAACGCCTTAGGATCAAGCAAGCTCACAAGTTGACCTTGGTACCACGCGAGTGCTTGCAGCGCTAAAAACTGACGTCTGGCTTGTAACAATGGCGGTAAAGAATGAATATCAGCAATGGGCAGCTCAACTAAATCAGCAGACTGCTCTAAGCCCAGCAACAAAGACCCGTTCGGCCCTGTCAATTCTAAATAGTGCTTTATCACTGGTTGTACTTGAGCGGTTTGATTCAGTAAAGCAGAAAAAGTCACGACACTACGCTGGTCGTCAAGCGCCAGCACTGAACCTTGACTGCGTACATA
>DATERP010000216.1:0-21829 GCA_035271385.1 Thiopseudomonas sp.
GGTTTGCAAAGACTCAGTTGCGGCCAAAGGTGAACCAATATCCACCACAATCACTCGATCCACGCCCATCTGCCGCGCTATATCCACCGGGATATTATTGGAAATACCACCATCCACGAGTAAGCGACCATCAATTTCCACTGGGGTTAACACAGCAGGAATCGACATACTGGCGCGGACTGCTAAGGCTAAGTGCCCCGCGGAAAACACCACGGTTTCACCCGTAGCAATATCTGCCGCCACAGCACGAAAAGGAATCGGGAGCTGATCAAAGTCTTCCACAGCACCAGCGCGGGCAAACAGCTTTTCTAATAACAGCGCTAGGTTCTGACCTTGCAGCACACCCAAGGGCAAGCCCAAGCTGCCATCATCACGAAAGCTGAGCTTTTGCTTCACTAAAAAATCACGATCATCTTGCTTACGACGAAAGGGAATATCTTCACGCGGTGGCGCATCCGACAAAGCCTGCTGCCAATCAAGCTCAGTGGCGAGCTGCTCCAACTCAGCCACCGTATAACCTGCAGCGTATAAGCCACCTACCACTGCCCCCATACTGGTCCCTGCGATGGCATCAATCATGACACCCTGCTCTTCTAAAGATTTGAGCACACCAATATGAGTTAAGCCACGTGCGGCACCGCCTGATAGCACTAAGCCCACCCGTTCACGCTCGCCTTCAGCAACAGGCTCAGCAGCAAGAGTAGTGACACAGGATAGGATTAAAACACTGACGCACAGGCTAAATATTCGACGCATAAACTCCATCTCAAAAAAACCCTAACAAAATCAATATAAGAGAACTGTACCAGCCAACATGCCAAAGCGATCGTATTAAGTCACCCAGCATAAAAAAACCCAAGCCCGCATATTACACTGAGCCACTCAGCGCAACATACAGGCTTGGGTTGATGCGTTAACTTAAACTCTATTAAGTGAAAATGCTGTACAGCACCACAGCAATTGCCAGGACTGGCAGAGGAATCAACACACTCACGACAAAGGCTGCAGGGTAAGCACGCTGGTGCGTCTCTTTACAGATCGCACGGATAGTGGTCACCACATAACCATTATGCGGTAGAGAATCTAAACCACCTGAAGCAATCGCAGAAATACGGTGCATCGCGCCATTATCTAAACCCATACCTTGATAAATCGGAGCCAAGATCGGCAAGGCGATGCCTAATCCACCCGAAGCAGAACCGGTAATACCAGCAATCACAGTGACCGCCACTGCAAGCCCCGCATACTCCAAGCCGGGCATGTCGGTCAGAAAGGCAACGATATTGGCAAAAGCCGGTGACTTCGCAGCTACAGCACCAAAGCCGACCACCGCGCAGGTATTAGAAATCGCAATTAAAGCATTTTCACTGCCCACACTGATCATTTTACCCGGTGACTCAATGGTTTTACGAAACAGCACATAACCTATTAACAAGCTGCTGAGCATGGCCGCCAACAAGGCTTCAATCACGCTAATGTAATGACTGAGAAAGTTAAAACCGCCGACTAAAACTACCAAAGGCACAATGGCGCTGATAAAACTCACCAGCGACTCTTTGCTCACAGCCGCCTCGCCATACCCTTCAGGCAAATCAAACTCTTCACCATTGGCCGCAGCGCGATTAGCCATATATTTCAAAGCGTAACCACCAGCGAGCATAATCAGTAGTGCCATCAACACACCAATAATACCGCCAGCAGTCGCCGTGGTACCAAAGTAAGTGGTGGGAATTAAGTTTTGAATTTCCGGAGAACCCGGTGACACCATAGTGAAGGAAATCGAACCGAAAATAATTGCTGCTGGAATAAAACGGTGCGCAATATTCGCGCTGCGAAACAGCTCAAATGCAATGGGATACAAAGTAAAGCCCACCACAAAAACGCTGACACCACCGTAAGTCAAAATTGCACCCGCACCCACCACCGCCATAATGGCGCGCTGTGGGCCCAGTACCGCTTTAGATTTATTAGCAATGGCCAGCGCCGCACCACTGTCGTCCATTAGACGACCAAAAATAGCCCCCAGTAGAATCGCTGGGAACCAAGTGGTAAAAAAGCCAGTGAAGCCATTCATATAATACTTGAGCATGGCCTCGCCCAAATTCATTTCACTGGTCAGCGCAACCACAATCGCGCAAACAATAGCCGAGACAATAATACCGATCCCGCGCATGGTCATAATGACCAAAAGTGACAGCCCGGCAAGCAGGCCTAAATAGCTGAGTAGCAGCATAATGAGAGTTCCTATTATTAATATTATTTTTGAAATAGGCGCCCTTAATGTTCTCTAAGGGTTAACTCGAGTCTAAAAACCACACCCACAATTTACAACCAACCGCACACGCAGATAAGCTGTGCATTTTTGCAGAACAGTGAAGAGCTTTAGGGTTTCAGACGGGCAAGAATGCGCAGAATCAATTATATGGGTACTTAAACGACGACAAAACAGCACATAAATGATGCGAAGAATGACAGATTGTATCTCTGTGTTTTACGACTCTAAAACAGAACTGATAGTGCGGAGCAAAGCAAATTGCAGATACAAAAAAGCCCCGTATTTCTACGAGGCTTTCTTTATTTGGTGCCGGCACCAAGAGTCGAACTCGGGACCTACTGATTACAAGTCAGTTGCTCTACCAACTGAGCTATACCGGCAATGGCGGCTATTATATAGATTCGAAGTACCTTGTAAAGCCTTTCTTCAAATATATTTAACTTGAGTCAATTCAAGCAGTTACGTCGCACCACTAAAATCGGCTGTAGCCTAGAGGGCATCAATACTTAGCTGATTTTCAACTGCGCTGCGCCAATAATAAAAGATTACGCGGCGTGAGCTCTGCAGCACAAAACTCGCCTAATTCAACAATAAAACCTTGTTCTTGTAAAAATAACGCCTTATCCAGCACCAGCCATAATTCCAGTGGCCGACGAAACAACCCGCGCACCAACTCTAAGTTACGCACCTGAGCTAAACGCTGCCAACCTTGCGCTTCTAATTGCGCCCAGTCTTGCTCAGGCACAAGAGGTAATTCTTTTAGTGCAGCCACATCCTGACACCACTGCGCAAAGGACTTGTTAAACCAAGTCGCCGACAATGAAGGTGTGGGTAAGTACTCATCCAGCCCACGCAATGTGCGCTGCAAAATATCAAAGGCTAAACGCCAGGCCATCGACTGATCACGCAAACGCCGCTCACGAGTCGTCGCAGTGACTGTGGCGGTGAGCGGCAAACTTAAATCATCACGGTTCAATTGCAACTGTGACGCTCGCCCAGCATTGGACAGCGGCTGATAGCACTCAGCTTGCGTACGATTATAACAACAGGGCGCTAAGGCCAAAGCGGCAGCTGGCTGTGCGCTGACCTGACGTAGCAAATGCGTATGCAAATCACCGCAGGCATGTAGAGCCACCACAGCATCGCTGCGCAGCAAAGGCGCAACGCTGGCAGGACTCATCACATCACATAAAGTATGTTGGGCTTGGGGGAGATATTTTTCGCTGATGGTCTGAGCACTGCTGATCAATTTAGCATCAAACTCTAAGCTCTCAAGCTGCGCATCCGGCCACGCCAAATAACGTCCTAAATGCCCTTTACCTGCACACCAGTCCAGCCAATGCTGAGGCTGACGCAGTAACTGCTGCGCGCTGCCCTGCACTGCGCCAGCAAAAGCGGCAATCTGCTGCCACTTGCGCTGAGCAATACCACTTTGCATGCGCAGCGGCCGCTCAGTCAGTTCAGCAGGATTAAAAGTACCCAGGCGACACAGTTGCTCAGCTTGCTGCGCCCAATCCATAAAGGGTTGTGGCGCAGTCAAAGTATGCGCGGTGTTATGACAGGCTTCAGCATCAGCCAAGCTGCGGCTGCGCAACCAAGCGGCCAACTCAGGATGGTCAGCTTCCCAGTTGAGCTGTTGCTCAATAAAGGGCTTTTCGCGCCAGATACTCTGCTGTGTGCACAGAAAAGCATCCAGCGCTGAAAATCGTTCAGCTAACGCCGTACCACTCAGGATTGGCGCCTGCAAATCTCTCACTTAGCGACCCTGCAACGCATCCACGCGCAAGACACGTTCAAGCCAGCGAAAGATCTGCACTAAGATAAAGGTCATCACTAAATAGAACAAACCCGCAGCAAAGAAGATTTCCACCGGTAAATAAGTGCGCGCAATAATAGTACGTGCCATCCCCGTCAGCTCCAGCAAAGTGATGGTACTGGCTAAGGAGCTGGCTTTAAGCATCAAGATCACTTCATTACTGTAGGCGGGTAAACCAATACGCGCGGCCCGTGGCAAAATAATATGCCACATGGTTTGTGCACGCGTCATACCCAAGGAACGTGCTGCTTCAATTTCACCCGGCGGTACCGCTTGAATCGCACCACGGATAATTTCCGCAATATAGGCGGCTGTGTGCATAGTCATGGCAATCAGTGCACACCAGTATGGATCGCGTAAATACGGCCATAATGGCCCCTGTCGCACCACATCAAACTGCGCTAAACCGTAATACACCAAAAACAATTGCAGTAATAATGGTGTGCCACGGAAAAAGAAAATATAGCTAAATGGTACAGCGCGCACATACCAATGACGTGACGAGCGGGCCATGCCTAACGGAATAGCAAAGAGCAAGCCCACCACCACCGCGATACCCACCAGCTCTAAGGTTAAATACGCACCTTCGAGCAGCTTGGGTAACCACTTAATAATCACATCCCAATTCATGCTGCGCTCCTTACAAAGCCGCGATTCGCGCGTTTTTCAAAGAAGTGTAGAATCAGCATACTCAAGACAGTTAAGCCCAGATAAATGAAGGCCGCGACCATAAAGAAGGTGAACGGCTGCTTAGAAGATGTCACCGCAACTTGCGCGCTACGCATCACTTCATCCAATCCGACCACGGAAACCAGCGCGGTGTCTTTCATTAAAATCATAAACAGATTGCCTAAGCCCGGCAGCGCAATACGCCACATCTGCGGCAGGACTAGACGAAATAAAATACGTGGACGCGATAAACCCAATGCCAAACCTGCTTCGCGATGGCCACGGGGAATGGCCAATAAAGCACCGCGGAACACTTCTGTGGCATAAGCGCCAAAACACAGGCCTAACGCGAGAACACCGGCAGAAAAAGCACTGAGTTCCAACTCAGGATAGCCAATGGCTTCGCCCAATTCACGAACAAAACCCACTGAACCATAATAAATCAATAAAACCCAGAGCAACTCTGGAACACCACGCACCATAGTGGAATAGGCATCACCAAGCCAACGCAGCGTACGATACGGCGAAGTTTTGGCTAAAGCGCCAGCCAAGCCCAGGCACAGACCTAATGCCAGTGAACACAAAGCCAGTTGAATTGTTATCCAAGTACCCGCAAGCAGGGCTGGACCAAAACCATAGAGATCAAAATTCATCAGGGATACTTGTTAGGCAGTTGCAAAGTAAAACCGCCACAGCTGAGGTGGCGGCTTTTTACGGCGCAGACTTAAAATTAATACACGTTAAATGGGAAATATTTGTCGTTGATGGCTTTATAGGTCCCGTCTTCAACAATTTCTTTTAGCGCGGTGTTTAAACGCTCGCGTAATTCATCATTACCTTTGCGCAAAGCGATACCGATTTTATCGTTATCAAACACAGGCTCGCCTTTGAACTCATAGTCAGCACCGGCTTCGCTTTTCAGCCATTCCCAGTTGACAAACTTATCGGCCAGCACGCCATCTAAACGACCCGAAGCTAAATCAAGGTAAGCATTTTCATTGGTATCATAGAGCTTGATATCAATCGCTTTACCGTAATTATCTTCCAACCAGTTACCTGCGATAGTGGCGCGCTGCGCACCAATCACTTTACCTTTAAGGCTGGCGGCATCAATTTTAAAATCGCTGTTTTTCGCAGCAATAAACTGCAGGCCATTAGTGTAGTACGGATCGGTAAAATCAACTGCCTGTAAACGTTCTTCAGTGATTGACATGGACGCTGCTAGAAAATCAAATTTCTTCGCATTCAGCGCTGGAATAATGCCATCCCAATCGGACGTCACTACGCTGCACTCGACTTTCATTTTCTCACAGAGCGCTTTAGCGATATCCAAATCAAAACCAACTACTTCACCGTTGGAATCAATCAGGTTAAACGGAGGATAAGCACCCTCAGTACCAATCTTAAGCTTTTCTACGGCAAAACTTGCCGTTGCAAATGACAAACTCGCCGCTGCCACTAAGAGTAATTTTTTATAGCTCTTCATCGTTATCGCCTCAATGGTTATGACTGGACATAAATTGCTTGCACCGCTCTGATTGCGGATGATCAAACACCTGGTCGGGTGTTCCCTGCTCCTCAACTAAACCTTGATGTAAAAATACCACTTTATTGGATACTTGGCGGGCAAAGCTCATTTCGTGCGTGACCAATAACATGGTGCGGCCTTCATCAGCCAAAGCACGAATCACTCCCAATACTTCTTGCACCATCTCTGGATCCAATGCCGAAGTGGGTTCATCAAACAAAATCACTTTCGGCTGCATCGCTAAAGTGCGCGCAATGGCAGCGCGTTGCTGCTGGCCACCGGATAATTGATTCGGATAGACATGACGCTTATCAGCAATACCCACTTTAGCCAACAAAGTCTCTGCTGTGGCAATGGCTTCATCTTTACTTAAACCCAGCACACGGCGTGGCGCTTCGATAATATTATCGAGCACAGTCATATGTGGCCATAAGTTAAAGTTTTGAAAGACAAAACCCACTTGCGTGCGTAAGCGGTTAATTTGCTGACTATTAGCGGCAACCAATTGACCGTCACGATCAGTTTTTAATTGCAACTCTTCACCAGAAAACCAAATCTGCCCACGGTGTGGATTTTCTAACAAATTAATGCAGCGTAGAAATGTTGACTTACCTGAGCCTGATGAGCCCAGTATAGATATGACATCGCCATCATTGGCGGTTAATGAAATGCCTTTTAAAACGTCTAAATTGCCATAGCGCTTATGTAAATCACGTATTTCTAAAGCAGGAATGGCCTCAGCCATAAAAGGTCCTCTTTGAACGAAGAGTATGCTTAAAGCGTGTCATTACTTGATAACAAGCAACGCACAAATCCCGCGCAAACGCTTGAGTTTGCCAGCGGACTGCTCAACGAAAGAATAATAATGCTGCGATAGTGCCAGTTTTACGCCCGATTGAAAAGCAAAAGGCCATGTGAGTTGTTAGTCGTCATCGCTTGACTTGGTGGTCTTCGGCGACAAACGTAAGCTGCGCAAACTGCGCTTGACGCTTTTCAGATGATTAACCAAAGAGGGGCCACGCGCCATGGCAACGCCCATCGCCAACACATCAATCACCACTAAGTGCGCAATACGCGAGGTTAAAGGTGTGTAGATTTCAGTATCTTCTTGCACATCAATCGCCACATGGACTGTAGCTAACTCAGCCAAAGGCGTATGACTGGGACACAAAGCAATTAAAATAGCACCGGTTTCGCGCACCAAGTGTGCAGTGGTTAACAAGTCCTTTGAACGCCCCGATTGTGAAATACAAATTGCCACGTCAGTTGGTTCAAGAGTCACCGCAGACATCGCTTGCATATGCGGGTCGCTATAGGCTGCAGCGGTCAGCAATAAGCGGAAAAACTTATGCTGAGCATCGGCGGCAACCGCACCCGATGATCCAAAACCATAAAACTCGACACGTCTGGCTTTAGCTATAAGAGCAATGGCAGCCTCTAAGGCCTTAATATCCAACTGCTCACGCACTTCAATTAAAGTGTGCAAGGTTGTA
This sequence comes from Thiopseudomonas sp., assembly GCA_035271385.1. Lineage (GTDB taxonomy): Bacteria > Pseudomonadota > Gammaproteobacteria > Pseudomonadales > Pseudomonadaceae > Denitrificimonas. The sequence continues at coordinate 7,782 of DATERP010000216.1, forward strand.
TCAAAAATCTTTAATGCATAATCCGTCACTGCATCATTTTCACTGATCGCAAACTGACCAAAACTAGCACCTGCAGCCAAACTTTGTGCCAACTGCAACTTTAGATCTTGAAAGCCCAGACAGCCAACCGCACGGCAAAAACGCACAATAGTAGGCTCACTGACGCCAACCACCGCGGCCAAATCTGACATCGAACTGTGCATCACTGCAGCAGGGTCAGATAAAACATGTTGCGCCACTTTAACTTCAGACTTACGCAGCGATTCAAGGGATTGGGCGATATGCTGTAACAGATTCACAATGTTAAACTCATTTAGCGGATGCCACAGTTATGTAGCGATTTTGTAGTTATACTACAACAGTTGTTTGTTCGCACGTTTTTCCAGAGGAGAGCAGCCGTGAGTATGCCTTGTGACATGTTAGTGTTCGGTGGTACTGGTGATTTAGCACTGCACAAATTACTGCCTGCGCTATACCACTTACACCGCGAAAATCGCTTGCCGAGCGATATGCGCATCATTGGCATTTCTCGAAAACTGCTGGCCCGTGAACCCTATGTAGCCCTAGCTGAACGCCATTGTCGTGCACAAATTGAGCGTAAAGACTTTGCTGATCACACTTGGCTGAGTTTTAGCGAACGTCTTGAATATTTTTCTATGAATGCCGAGCAAGCGGCTGACTTTGGTCGTTTGGCAACCTTTCTCAGCAATCAAGTACAGCGCAATTGTATTTATTATTTAGCGACTGCACCGCATCTATTTGAAAGCATCGCCTCCAACCTCGCACTAAATGGTTTAGCCGGACGTAACACCCGCATTGTGATTGAAAAACCTATCGGCCATTCACTGCAATCCGCTTTAGCAATTAACGCGACCATTGGCGCAGCTTTTAGCGAAGAACAAGTCTTTCGTATTGATCACTACTTAGGCAAAGAAACCGTACAAAACCTGATGGCACTACGCTTTGCTAACGCACTATTTGAGCCGGTCTGGCGTGCTGCACATATTGATCATATACAAATCACCGTAAATGAAACCATCGGCGTAGAAAACCGCGGAGCCTACTACGACCATGCCGGCGCCATGCGCGATATGCTGCAAAACCATTTGCTACAACTATTATGTTTAGTGGCCATGGAAGCTCCCGTACGTTTTGATGCTGATTCAGTACGCAATGAAAAAGTGAAGATTTTACAAGCCCTACGCCCAATCAGTGGCATGGACGTGCAAGACAAAACGGTGCGCGGCCAATACGCAGCCGGACAAGTGGGTGGGCATAACGCCCCTGCTTATTATTTTGAAAAAGATATCCACAGCGATAGCGACACTGAAACCTTCGTCGCCATCGAAGTCGAAGTGGACAACTGGCGCTGGGCTGGTGTGCCCTTTTATTTGCGTACGGGCAAACGTCTCGCAAAGAAAACCTCAGAAATTGTCATCCAGTTTAAGCCGGTACCCCACAGCTTATTTAGCGACAGCCAAGCCAATCATTTGCTGATTCGCCTGCAACCTGAAGAACGTATCAGTATTGAACTGATGGCCAAAACTCCAGGTAAAGGTATGCATTTAGAGCCTGTGGAGTTAGAGATCAATCTTGCCCAGGTCTTTCAAGATAACCGCCGCTGGGAAGCTTACGAGCGCTTACTCCTGGATGTGATCAAAAACGACTCCACCCTCTTTATGCGCCGCGACGAAGTGGAAGCTGCATGGCAATGGGTCGATCCGATTCTTAAGGGCTGGCAACAGCACTATCAGCGCCCACGCCCTTACCCAGCCGGTTCAAATGGACCTGAGCAGGCACACAGCCTGTTAGAGAAGCATGGCCGCGCATGGCATGACTGAGCGCGCAGGTTAAGCGCGACTTGCACGCAACTTAAGCCCTGAGATGCCGACTCAAAAACATCAGGCATAAAAAAACCGCTCACTGAGGAGCGGTTTTTTATGCAGCAGTCACACAATCTAAATTAGATTTGTGGACCCGCATTTTTGATTGCGTCAGCGACTTCAAACTTCTTGAAGTTCTCGACAAACTTCGCAGCCAGCTCTTGTGCTGCCGCGTCGTATGCTGCTTTGTCAGCCCAAGTGTTACGTGGGTTGAGCAAGTTAGTGTCAACGCCTGGTACTGTTTTTGGTACATCCAGGTTAATTACTGGTAAGTGCTCAGTTTCTGCACCCACTAATGTACCGCCCTGAATGGCTGCGATCACTGCACGTGTGGTTGGGATATTGAAACGCTCACCCACACCGTAGCCACCGCCAGTCCAACCGGTATTCACCAGGTAAACTTTTGAACCAAAACCTTGGATACGCTTAATCAACAGATCAGCATACTCGCCCGCTGGACGCGGGAAGAATGGTGCGCCGAAGCAGGTTGAGAAAGTGGATTTAATACCCGCTTCTGAACCCATTTCAGTTGAGCCCACTAACGCAGTGTAGCCTGACAAGAAGTGGTATGCCGCTTGCTCATTATTCAAGATGGACACTGGTGGCAGTACGCCAGTCAGGTCGCAGGTCAAGAAGATAACAGCATTAGGCTCGCCTGCACGGTTCGCAATCACACGCTTTTCAACGTTTTCTAGCGGATATGCCGCACGGCTGTTTTGCGTCAAGCTGTCATCGCTGTAATCAGGGACGCGTTCTTCATTCAGAACAACGTTTTCCAGTACTGCGCCAAACTTAATAGCTTTCCAAATCACTGGCTCGTTTTTCTCAGACAAGTCGATGCATTTCGCATAGCAACCGCCTTCGATATTGAACACAGTACCCACACCCCAACCGTGCTCGTCATCACCAATCAGGTAACGGCTTTCATCAGCGGATAATGTGGTTTTACCTGTACCGGACAAACCAAAGAATAGAGTGGTATCGCCATCTTCACCGACGTTTGCCGCACAGTGCATAGGTAATACATCTTTAGCTGGCAACAGGAAGTTCTGCACTGAGAACATCGCTTTTTTCATTTCGCCAGCGTATTGCATACCAGCTAATAAAACTTTCTTTTCAGCAAAGTTAATCATCACACAACCATCAGAATTGGTACCGTCACGCTCTGGTACACACTCAAAGAATGGTGCGTTAATAATCTGCCACTGCTCTTTATTGCCTGCATTAAATGCATCTGGAGTAATAAACAAGCAACGGCCAAACAGGTTGTGCCAAGCGGTGGTTGTGGTCATTTTAACTGGCAAGTAATGCGCAGGATCTGAACCCACATGCACATGAGAGACAAAGCTTTCACGCTCAGCTACATAAGCTTCAACACGCGTCCACAGTGCATCAAAGATGCTCGGTGCAACAGGACGGTTAATTGGACCCCAAGCAATCTGAGCTTCAGTGCTAGGCTCTTGCACAATAAAACGGTCAGCAGGTGAGCGACCTGTGCGATGGCCAGTTTCAACAACTAACGACCCATTAACAGCTAATTTTCCTTCGCCACGGCGAACGGCTTCTTCAATTAATTGAGCAGCGCTAATATCGGTATACACAGCGGTTTTTGCTTGCGTCATGAGATCCCCAACGGCCCGAGCCGAGTCCTCCAGAAATTTTGTAGCGTGAATAGACACAGGCTACAACGAAAAAGTGCCCGCGATTATGCCAGAGTTATGCAGTTAATGCACTGTACTCGAGACATCAGTCGCATCTTGTTCAGCAAACATTTGCATCACATCGGCTTCATTAAATAGGTAAGTATGATTGCAAAACTGGCAATCAATCTCGATAGTGCCTTCTTTCTCTGCCAGCAACAAGCGCAAGTCGGCTAAGCCTAGGCTGACTAAAGCCTGCTCAGAACGCGCGCGCGTGCAGCTGCAATGAAACTTTAAATCTGTTGCTTCAAACAAGCGCAGCTGCTCTTCGTGGTACAAGCGGTGCAAAATAGTTTCATTGTCCAAGCCCAGTAATTCTTCAGCTGTTAAAGTCGAGGCTAAGGCCACAGCATGCTGCCAGCTCGCTTCACGCTCTTCAGAGTCAGTAATGCGATCAGCAGGCAATTGCTGCAACAACATACCGCGCGCGCGCTGACCGTCGGCATATAACCAAAAACGCGTGGGTAATTGTGCTGAATTAACAAAATAGTTAGTAAAGCACTCAGCTAAGTCTTCACCATCTAGAGCCACGAGGCCCTGATAACGCTGTCCTTCGCGTGGATCAACGGTCAGCGCCAGCACACCTTCAGGCATCAGTTCTTGTAAGGTAGCACCACTATGAATTTGTTCTTCTTCATAACGCGCAATGGCACGCAACTCGCGATTACTCGAGCACTCAACCATCAGCCAAGGTACTGGGCCCTTAGAACGCGCTTGCAGGACTAACAAGCCATCAAACTTCAGCGTATTGACCAGCAACGCTGCTGCGGTCATCAACTCACCCAAGAGCGCAGCGACCGGCTCTGGGTAAGTATGCTTAGCCAGCACATGTGCATAACTTTCTTCTAAGCTGGCTAACTCACCGCGTATATCAGTGGTTTCGAAAATAAAGCGCTGAGTAAAATCAAAATCCGCCATACAACACCTACAGATAAAATATCGGCTTAGTATAAACCGCGATTAGAAAAATTAATGTATTTAGATGGACTACTTCGGCTGTGTCCAGATGATGCGGTCTTACTGTTCTTTAAAACGATGAATCTGACGGCGTTGCTTTTTATTAGGCCGACCATCGGTTTGAATACCTAAGGCTCCAGCTTTGCGCAGCTCTGCAGATTTTTCACGCGCCTCAAGACTCTCTTGAGTTTCGCGATACAGCAATTGTGCTTGCGGCGCACCACGACGCACAGCACTGAGCTGTTCAATGACTACAGTGCGCTCATCGTACCCGGCGCGTAACACCAACTCATCGCCCACTTTAGGCTCTTTTGATGGCTTACAACGCTCGCCACGGCAATGCACCTTGCCACCTTCAATCGCCTCTTTGGCCAAGGCACGTGTTTTATAAAAACGTGCGGCCCACAGCCATTTATCCAAGCGGACTTTGTCTTGCTCTTCATTACTCATTAACTGCATTCACCCTGATACTTTAACCAGCATTGTGCTGTTTGATTCATATTGCGTGCGCGGTAATCGGCAGACATACAGTTGCTTCTAAGCCACCACCAGCACGGTTGTGCAGCTCAACACTGCCGCCATGCTGCTTAGCAATGCGTTGCACTATCGCTAGGCCTAGACCCGTACCTTGGCCACCGCGCGCTTCATCACCGCGAATAAAAGGATTAAAAATGCGTGGTAAATCTTTGGGGTCTAACCCCGCACCACGATCAAGCACACTGATGGCCACATGAGGCGCATGCTCGCCCTGTACAACTGAGGCTGCGATTTCCACACCTTGCCCACCATAACGCAGCGCATTTTCCAGCAAATTCGCCAACATGCGTTTAATGGATACTCGGCGTAACAACAAAGTAGGCATGCTTTCTAAGCACACACGGATATCGTGTCCCTGTTGGCTATATGGGGTGACTACCGCGCTAATCAACTCATTGAGGTCGCATTCTTCCATCGGCTCATCGCTACCATCGCGAATAAAGGCCAAGAATTGGTCCAAAATAGCGTTCATATCCTCAATATCACGCACCATATCGCAGGTCAGTTCATTATCACTGTCGAGCAGCTCCAAGGATAAACGTAAGCGGGTTAAAGGCGTGCGTAAATCATGCGACACACCCGCCAGCATCAGCTCACGCTCACGCCCGGCTTGCTCAATATCGTCCGTCATTTGATTAAAGGCGCGATACACTTCGGCCATTTCACTGGCGGTATCGACATCCACCGGTAATCGCACACTGCGCCCCTGACCAAACTGGCGCGCGGCAATCACTAAACGTTTCAGTGGTGCGCTTAATTGGCTGACAAAAATCCACGCTGCAGCGGTGGATAACAAGCCAATGCCTAAAAACCATGCCACTAAGTTCCACACCCTTTGCCCACGCAATGGGTGTGGGTATAAAGGTACACGAATCCAATCAGGCCCAAGACTGGGTGCATTCACCCATAAGGACGGCGGGGTTTGCGCGCTAATACGCACACGAGTATCAGCGCCCAGTTCAGCCTGCATTTGTTCAGAAAAAATATCACTGTAGGGCCAGTGTTTTTCACCCTCCGGTACTTCATGCTCTTGCACCAACTGCAAACCCGCTGCTTTGGCGATACTCGCACGCTCCAATACCGGCGATGCCCAATAGGCGCGCAAAGTTAACGCTGCACCGTGGCTGTATTGGCGATCCACTAATACATCCTCGTTGAGCATCAGATAAATCAGCGTCAATGCTTTAGAAAAGAGTACCGCCAATAACACCATCCACAGCGTGCGGGCAAAAAAGCTCTGTGGATATAATAACGAAGTCTTCATGCCTGCCCATCGGGCACAAACACATAGCCCACGCCCCAGACCGTCTGGATATAGCGCGGCTTAGATGGATCAGGCTCAATCATGCGACGCAAACGTGAGACCTGCACATCAATTGAGCGCTCTAGAGCATCCCACTCACGGCCACGCGCTAGATTCATTAATTTATCGCGAGTCAAAGGCTCACGCGCATGCTCAACCAAGGCTTTAAGCACGGCAAACTCACCGGTGGTAAGCATATGCACTTGATCACCTTTACTCAGCTCGCGCGTGGCTAACGATAAGCTGTAATCGCCAAAGGTTACACTCGACTCAGCACTACCCGGTGCACCGGGCACGCTGGTCGATTGCCGGCGCAATACTGCTTTAATCCGCGCCAAAAGTTCGCGTGGGTTAAAGGGTTTGGCCAAATAGTCATCCGCGCCCAACTCCAAGCCTTGAATGCGACTGGCCTCATCACCTTTGGCGGTCAGCATAATAATGGGGATTTGATTATTACTGCCACGTAAACGCCGGCACACCGATAAGCCGTCTTCACCGGGCATCATTAAATCAAGTACAACTAAATTAAACAGTTCTCGCGCTAAGATACGGTCCATTTGCTCAGCATTTTCCACGCCGCGCACACGAAACCCCTGCTCAGTTAAAAAGCGCTCTAATAAGCGGCGCAAGCGTTCATCGTCATCGACAATGAGGATTTTTTCACCTTCAGCTACGCTCATGCTCTATTTACCTTTTTAATCAATATGTCTGTGTTCTAGTATGCCGCAATCAAGGCCTGCATGTATGCGCAGCATTGTTAGCAAATTTTTCCTCAATGGACACAGCGCTGGTTTGCTGAGTAATTTCCCCTATAATCAGCTCTTTAACGCAGGCCTATCCTGCTTTTTTGAATTTTATAGGTCGCCTGATGGACAGTATCAGTTCACGCATTGCCACAGAATTGGGTGTACGCCCACAGCAAGTCACTGCCACTATAACGTTGCTAGATGAAGGCGCCACAGTGCCCTTTATTGCCCGTTACCGTAAAGAAATTACCGGCAGCCTCGACGATACGCAACTGCGTCATCTCGAAGAGCGCTTGCGCTATCTGCGTGAACTCGATGATCGTCGTGTCGCGATCCTGTCTGCCATTGACGAACAAGGCAAACTCACTCCAGAGCTACACACAGCTATTCAGCAGGCTGACACCAAAACTCGCCTTGAAGACTTATATCTACCCTATAAAAAGAAGCGCCGCACCAAAGGGCAAATCGCTTTAGAGGCAGGCTTAGGTGAACTCGCAGACTTATTATTTAACGATCCGCAGCAAGACCCACAAGCTGCAGCAGCAGACTTTATCAACGCTGAAGCTGGTTTTGCTGATGAAAAAGCCGTGCTGGAAGGTGCTAAATATATTTTGATGGAGCGCTTTGCCGAAGATGCCTCTCTATTAGAACGCCTGCGTACTATGCTGCAACAGGATGCTAAGTTCAGCTCACGAGTGATTGCCGGTAAAGAACACGAAGCAGCCAAGTTCAGTGATTACTTTGAACATGACGAGCCTTTTAAAAACGTACCCTCGCACCGTGCTTTAGCCATCTTCCGTGGTCGTAACGAAGGGTTTTTAACCGCCAGCCTCAGTCTTGGCGATGAAGTTGCGGGCACGATGCACCCCTGTGAAGTGGTGATTGGTCAGCATTTTGGGATTAAAAACCAAGAACGCCCTGCCGATAAATGGCTGGCAGAAGTGGTGCGCTGGACCTGGCGCGTCAAGCTGTCGAGCCATCTAGAAACTGATTTATTTGCTCAACTGCGCGAAGCTGCAGAAACCGAAGCGATTAACGTGTTTGCCCGTAACCTGCATGATTTATTGCTTGCCGCACCGGCAGGTCCACGCTGCACTTTAGGCCTTGATCCGGGTTTGCGCACCGGTTGTAAAATTGCCGTGGTCGATGCCACCGGTAAAGTCTTAGATACCACCACCGTCTATCCGCATGTGCCGCATAACAAATGGCAAGAAACCCTCAAGACTTTGGCGGCACTGTGCAGCAAGCATCAGGTGCAACTGATTGCCATAGGTAACGGCACCGGTAGCCGTGAGTCCGATAAGCTGGCGATTGAACTGGTGAAAATGCTACCTGAACTGCGTATGAGCAAAGTGATGGTCAGTGAAGCGGGTGCTTCAGTCTATTCCGCCTCAGAGCTCGCGGCGCTGGAGTTTCCCGATTTGGACGTATCGCTGCGCGGTGCTGTCTCCATTGCCCGTCGCCTGCAAGACCCACTGGCCGAACTGGTGAAGATTGATCCTAAAGCCATTGGTGTCGGCCAGTACCAACATGATGTATCGCAGGCACAACTGGCGCGCTCACTCGACGCTGTTGTAGAAGACTGTGTCAACGCTGTTGGCGTTGATGTAAATACCGCCTCCTATGCTTTATTGGCGCGCATCTCGGGCTTGAATGCCACCTTAGCGAAAAACATTGTCGATTTTCGTGACGAGCATGGTGCTTTTATCAGCCGTGCTGCGCTGAAAAAAGTCCCACGTTTAGGTGAAAAAACCTTTGAGTTAGCCGCAGGTTTCTTACGGGTGATGAATGGCAAAAACCCACTGGACGCATCGGGCGTACACCCCGAAACTTATCCACTGGTCACTCGCATTGCACAAAACACCAACCGTGATATTCGTTCCTTGATTGGTGACTCAGCATTTTTAAAGCAATTGGATCCCCAACAATTCACCGACGAAACCTACGGTTTACCCACAGTCAGCGATATTCTGCAGGAACTGGACAAGCCTGCGCGTGACCCTCGCCCTGAGTTTCAAACCGCCACCTTCCAAGAAGGCGTAGAAAGCCTTAAAGATTTAGAATTAGGTATGGTGCTCGAAGGGGTGATCACCAACGTCACGAATTTTGGTGCCTTTGTTGATATTGGTGTGCATCAAGATGGTTTAGTGCATATTTCCGCCTTGTCAGAAAGTTTTGTCAAAGACCCCTACCAAGTGGTTAAAGCTGGAGACATTGTCAAGGTTAAGGTCATGGAAGTGGATATTCCACGGGCCCGTATCGCTTTATCAATGCGTATGACAGATGTGCCTGGCGAAAAACCAGCAGCACCAGCGCGCGCGCAACAGCCGCGTCACAATCCACGCAGCGAACGCCACAGCCCAACTGAAAAACCAGCCCCAACTAACAGCGCAATGGCGGCGTTATTCGCCAATGCTGGACAGATTAAAACGAAAAAATAATAGACTCGGATGGGTATTGGCTCAGGTCACTTGCAGGCTGCAGAAATTCTCAGCCTGCGCCCTTGCACTCTGTACTCTCCGCCCCCATATTGCCCTAATGCCCTATTGAGGAATTCCCCTTGAGCGATACATATTCTCGTCGTCTGGCGCTGCTCAGCCAGCCCGAAGCCTTAGCCCAGCTCAAGCACTGCCTGCATGGTATTGAGCGTGAAAGCTTACGCGTGGAGCGCAATGGTCGCTTAGCGCTGAGCAAGCATCCCAAGGCGCTTGGCGCTGCTCTAACCCACGGCAGCATCACCACTGACTACTCAGAAGCGTTGTTGGAATTTATTACCGATGCGCACCCTGATTCAGCACAAACCTTAGCTGAGCTGGACGATATTCACCGCTTTACCGTTGCTAATATTGAACAAGAAGTGCTGTGGAGTACTTCGATGCCAGGTCATCTGCCGAAAGAAGAGCAGATACCCATTGGCGAGTACGGCACGTCTAACATTGGTCAATTAAAATACGTTTATCGTAAAGGCTTGGCTGTGCGCTACGGTAAAACCATGCAGTGCATTGCTGGCATTCACTATAACTTCTCTTTACCGGATTCGGTGTGGAGCTTGTTACGTGAAGCAGACAATGATCCACGCTCAGCCATGGATTACCAGTCTGCGCGCTATATCGGTTTAATCCGTAATTTCCGCCGGTACAGTTGGTTGCTGATGTATCTATTTGGTGCCTCACCGGCACTGGATATCAGCTTTTTACGGGACCGCGAGCATCAGCTCGAACGCTTTGATGAAGACACCCTGTATTTGCCTTATGCAACCAGCTTACGCATGAGCGATCTGGGTTATCAAAGCAATGCCCAAGCCGGCATCACTCCTTGCTATAACGAACTCAGCAGCTACACCGACAGCCTACTGTGCGCAGTGAATAAGCCCTACCCTGAGTATGAAAAAATAGGTAGCAAGCAAGGTGATGAGTGGCTGCAAATCAATACCAATATTTTGCAAATTGAAAACGAGTATTACTCGACCATGCGTCCCAAGCGCATCACCTTAGACGGCGAACGTCCGGTAGATGCCTTGATTGCACGTGGTGTGCAGTATGTTGAAGCGCGCTGTATTGATATCAACCCCTTCTTACCACTGGGCATTGATTTACCACAAGCACGCTTCTTAGATACCTTTTTACTCTTTTGCGCCCTGCAAGACAGCCCACTGCTCAGTGATGCTGAGTGTCCAGCCGCGACGGAAAACTTCTTAGCCGTAGTCAAACAAGGTCGCAAACCGAATCTGCAATTGCAGCGCGGTGATGAGCTGGTAGCCATGCAGGACTGGGGACACGAACTGCTCGAGCAAATGCAAGCCTGCGCGCAGCTACTCGATAGCAGCTACGCCACCAGCGAGCACAGCGAAGCCTTGCGCAAGCAAGTTGAAAAGCTCAACAACCCTGACTTGACGCCATCAGCACAAGTACTCGCCAGCATGCGCGAACAACAGTGCAGCTTCAGTCAATTTGCTTTGAAACAAAGCCTGCAGCATGCGCAAACCTTGAGTAAACCAGCCCTCGATAGCAACAAAACTGCACATTACCAACAACTTGCCGAGCAATCACATCAAGCGCAAGCGCTGCTTGAAGCACAAGATAAATGCAGCTTTGATGAGTATATGGCGGATTTTCTAGCTCAGTCGAAGTAAGGCTGCCTGCAGCACTGTATTGCAACCGAGCAATGCAGTACTGCATCAGTATTGTGCTGTCTTAGGCCTTAACAGGGCTTATATAGAGCTCTGCTGGCGTCGACGCCAGTTTTTCAGGCTGATATCCAAATCGGCCAAGGTCTCTATGCCCTGCTGCTTCGCGCGTTTGAGTAAAATCAGCATCAATTCAGCAGTCACCAGCGCATCCGCACTGGCGTTATGGCGCTGTAGCACCTGCAAATTAAAGAATTTCACCCAGTCATCCAGTCCTGGCAGGCGCATGCCATGCTCGGGGTAAAGTAAGGGCGCGATCTCTGCCACATCATAAAATGGATGGCGTAGATCATAAGCAAAGGCATCATCCATTTCTCGCACCAACATGCGCTGATCAAAGGTGGCATGAAAGGCTAACAGCGGACTGCTGCCGACATACTCCATAAAGCTCAACAGTGCTTTTTCTGGGCGGATGCCTGCGGCCACCTCACTGGGTGGTATCTGATGAATCAAAACACTTTCACTGACCGCATGATTAGCACGGCGCAGCGTACAACTAAACTGCTGGCCTAAAGCAATCGCTGACTGATCAATAGTGACAGCGCCAATGGATAGGATTTTATCTTTCAGCGTATTTAAACCACTGGTTTCTAAATCCACCACCACAAAGCGCTGTTGCTCTAAGGGCAATTCACTGTCTAGATACACCGGCAATGCGGCTAAGCGCAAAGCATCAGCCTCACGCAGCTCTGGGCTTTTACGTAACCATTTGAACAGCTTCACAGTTGATACCGGAAGGTTAAACTGGCCTGTAAACGCTGCGCTTGGCGGAAGGACTCACGTAAAATACGACGATCCAAGTGATTGAGCTCATCGGGATAAATACGGTTGCTATAAGCCAAGTCATTACGCGCTTGTTGCTGATGCTGCTGCATGCGAATCAACTGAATAAAATGATAAGCCTCAACATAGGCATCACCATCTAGACGCTCAATCACACCACGACTGACCAACTGACGGATGCGCTCTGAGGTGTTACTGCTTTCCACACCATGCGCCAATGCCAGCACGCGCACACCGTCCACAAAGGGCGCCAAGCCTTTAATCTTCAGGTCCAGCGTATCTTTTTCTGCACCTTTTTTATCTAAAGCAAAATTGCGGAATAAACCGCCCAAGGGTGGCTTATTCTGAATCGCACTTTGCGCCATCATGCGCTGGAACATATTGTTGCCACGGATCATCGACAACAACTCACGACGCAGTGCTTGGCAGCCTTCTATGGGCCCCCAAATCGCGCGCAGATCAAAGTAAATAGTGGAATACAGCAAGTTTTCTGGGCTGGCTTCACGGACAATTTTGCTAAAGCGGCGTGACCATTCTTGACGTGATAAGCACAGCTCCGCATTCCCCGCCATGATATTGCCTTTGCACAACATAAAGCCGCAATCATCTAAGGCTAAGTTGATCTCACGGGCAAGCGGCAGCAGTTTTTGGCGTACCGCATTGGCTTCTTCTTGGCTGCTAGCTTCAAATAAAATACCGTTATCTTGGTCAGTGTATAAAGTTTGCTCTTTACGCCCTTCACTGCCAAATACCAGCCAGGTAAACTCAACGCCAGGATCACCCTGCTCTTCAATACACAGCTCAATCACCCGCGAGACCATATGGTCATTGAGCAAAGTGATTAAACGCGTCACTTGCTCTGAACTGGCACCATGGGCAATCATGCGATCCACTAACGAGCGAATCTCATCACGCAACTGCACCAAGACTTCAATCGACGAAGCATGACGCACCGCTCGAGCTAAATGCACCAAGTCCACACGTTGCAAAGAGAACAAATCTCGCTCAGACACGACTCCGACTAAACGACCGTCCTGCACCACGCAGACATGAGCAATATGGCGCTCAGTCATGGCTAAGGCAGCATCAAAGGCTGAGGCATGCGGCGGCAAGTGGAATGGATTAAGTGTCATCAGCTCACTGATGGGCTGGCGTAAATCAGCATTGGCATCGGCAATCACCCGACGCAAATCACGCAAGGTGAAAATCCCTTGCGGGCGCTGTAGCTCATCGGTAATCACTAAGCTGCCAATTTGCTGCTCATGCATTAACTGCACGGCTTTATGTAAGGGTAAATGCCCTGCACAATTGATCGGTTGACGCATCGACAGCTCAGCGAGGCTGGTTTCCATCGAGTATTGCGAACCTAAAGTTTCTGCAGCTCGCGTTTGCACCTGCTGATTAGCATGATCCAACAAGCTACTGATGCCGCGCACGGCAAAATCGCGAAAAGCACTACACTGCGAAAACAGCTTAATAAAGGACGCTTTATCCAGCAGCAGACAAAAAGTGTCTTCAGCTGCAAGATGCGAGGTGCGCGTAGCACGCTCACCCAACAATGCCGCAATCGGGAAACACTCACCTGAAGTGATTTCAAAGGTGGTTTCTTTACCGCTGTCTTGACCCTTGCGCCGCTCACCGTAGATACGACCCTGTTTTACGATATAGAAAAACTCCACCGGCCCATCTTCAGGGCTGATGATTTTTTCGCCTTCAGCGTAAAAACGTAACTGGCAGTTTTCAATTAAAAAACTGAGGTGAACAATATCCATCTGATTAAAAGGTGGGTATTTTTGCAGAAACTCCAGCGTGCCTTGGATATTTTGTTGCACAGCGGTACGCCCTGTCTTAGCAAAGGCATCACTTCTGCTCATGAAACGTGTCTCCTACTCAAGTAAGCCAGCCGAAGTATTGACGCCAATAGCAACTATTGACCGCCTGTTCACTGCATAT
>DATERP010000217.1:0-12771 GCA_035271385.1 Thiopseudomonas sp.
GGCCTGCAGTTTAATCAACAAGCTGCATACGACGAATACGTCGTGACAAACTGAGCAACACCAAGCCAAAGGTCAGCAGTATTGGCATCACGCCAATATTAAAGAACTTCAGCGTGGTGCCCAATGACTCAATATCGCTATTGAGCTGGTAACGCACTTCACGCAACTCTTTACGCACTTGCAGCTTCTCTTGCATAAACTGCTGCAGGGTCGCTTGCTGCTCAGTGGTTAACTCCAAATCACGCTCTGGATCAGTCGCTTGTTGTAACTCAAACATTTTTTCTTCCGTGGCGGCTAAACGCCGTTGCAACTCTTGCTCTTTTTTCTGGAAGCGCTCCTGCGCTACACGTTGCAAGTTATCGACCATGGTAAAAGGGCGATTAAAGTTGCCACGTGAGCGAATGCTGATTAAGGCATCCGATCCCGATAAGTTATCCAATGCGTTGATGGTGAAGCTGCCATTATCAGCAAAGGGTTGTGGTAAGCGCTGGCCAAAGAAGTCCTGCACATTGACCCACATGCGGTCGCTCAACATATCGCTATCCGCCACAATAATCACATTGATATTCTCGGCGCTTTGCAAACCTGGCTCACGCCCTTCAATGCCTTGAGCAAAGGCAGTCTGTGCCGGACCACTGAGGCGCGCCGCCAGTACATAACGCTCACCCGTTGGCTCTAAATCAGCCAGCAACTCTTCAGGGTTTTGCAGCAGCGCAAAGCGTTGTGCGTTAAACGGCATAGCATATTCTGAGCTGTGCAACAGCGGGGTAAACTGCGTTTTAGCGCCTTCTAGCGGCTCTAACATACCCGCAGTTGCGAGGTTTAATTGGCTCAACTGCGAAGTCAGCACATCTGTACTGTCCATCGCTTTTTTCGGCAAAGTCAACCAACCTGGATGGCGCACGGCACGCTGCTGCGGACCCACTCCCACCGACATCGCATAAGAGCCATCACCTAACACTTGGTTAGGCAACATGCGCACGCCCCAAGCTTTAAAGAGCGCTGGTAAGTCCGAGCTTTTCGCCCCAACCATCTCGTCTTGCGGACTCATTCCTGTATCGGCTTCGCTGTAAGGATCGACAAAGGCCAGTAATTTACCGCCACCTAATACAAACTGATCCAGCGCGTACTGCGTGGCTTCACTGAGGTTTTTAGGGTGAATTAACAACACCGTACTGATATGCGCCGGAATCAGATCAATATCATCCTTTAAACTTTCCAACTGAAACTGCTGGCGAATATCTTCCAGAATCGTCCACGAGGGCAAAGGCTGCCCCGCCTGCATATCAAAGCCCCCGTTGATCGGCAAACCTGACAACAGGCCAATCACCGCACGCTCAGTTTGCGCCACACTGCTGATCAAGCGGCTCAGCTCATACTCTAGGAGCTCTTCTTGGTCCAAGGCAAAAAAGGAAATCACTTGACTGTCACCTTGCGCATTGCTGGCCGCCAAACCAAAGTACAACTGGCTGCCATCTTGCTCCAAGGGTACAGCTTGCAAACCTAAGGCCGCAGCACGGTCTTCCTCTTCAGAAAAAGCTTCAGGATCAATCACCTCGAGTTGCAACTTGCCATCGGCCAGACGCGCATAACTTTCCAACAGCTCTTGCACGCGCTGCGCATAGTTGCGCAACATCGGTATATCGCGCGTGGCTTTATTGGAATAGAAATACTGTAAGCGAATCGGCTCTTGCAGCTCAGTTAATAACTGCTGGGTACCAGCAGATAAGGTGTAGAGCTTTTGCTCAGTAAAATCGAGCTGAGTGTTTTTAAATAGGCTATTGGCAGCCATATTGAAGCCCACAAAAGCCACCGCAATCAGCACTAAGCCTAAGCTGGAATACATTAATCGTCTCATATTCAGTGCGCCTTCTTTAAATCAACAACAACAGCTGTCGCCAGCAACCAAGCGGCAATAAAGCTGAAAAAATACAACACATCGCGCACATCAATCACCCCTTTACTGATGGCCTGAAAGCGCGTGAGAAAACTAAAGGACGCCACCACATCTAACAGCCATTGCGCTGCCCAGCCATTAAAGGCATCCAGCACCAACGGGAAACCACTGACCACAAACATAAAACACACACTGACCGTGAGAATAAAGGCAATCACCTGATTCTTAGCCAGCGCAGACATGCACGAACCCACTGACAAATAGGCTCCCACCAACAACCAACTGCCCATATAGCCGGTTAAGATTGCGCCATTGTCTGGATCACCTAAATAGTTGACTGTGAGCACCATCGGAAAGGTCAGCAGCAAAGCAATCCCTGCAAACACCCATGCCGCTAAAAACTTACCCACCACGCTTTCAAAACGGGTAATGGGCAAGGTCATCAGCAGTTCAATGGTGCCGCTTTTACGCTCCTCGGCCCACATGCGCATCGCCAGTGCCGGCACTAAAAACAAGTACAACCAAGGATGAAAGTTAAAAAACGGATTGAGATTGGCTTGCCCGCTTTCGTAAAAGCCACCCAAGTAAAAAGTAAAGACGCTGGAGAGCACCAAAAAAATCAGCAAAAATACATAGGCTAAAGGTGTGGCAAAAAAACTGGTGAATTCACGCTTAAAAATAATGGGTAGCTGTCTCATGCCTCATCTCCACGGGTCAAGCTGCGGAACACTTCATCTAAACGACCGCGCTCCACTTCCAGCTCACGCACCTGCCAACCTTGCGCGTGAATCAATTGATTGATGGCCGGGAAAATCACCTCGCCGGCTGTCGCTAATACAGTGATGCTGCCATCCAACGGATTATCTTCCACTCCCGCCACACCTGGCAGCGCCAGCAATAATGCGACATCCAATGGCTGCTCCGCCAAAATGGTCACAGCTTGGTGATAACGCGACCGGCTTTGTAGCTCATAAGGTGTTTCATCCACCAGCAAGCGACCATGACTAATCACCATCGCTCGGGTACACAGCGCACTAACTTCTTCTAAAATATGCGTGGAAATAATCACAATGCGATCCACAGCCAAGCTTTTAATCAGCTTGCGCACTTGATGCTTTTGATTGGGATCCAGACCATCGGTAGGCTCATCAAGAATCAACACCTGAGGATCATGCAGCACCGCTTGCGCTAAACCCACACGGCGCTTAAAGCCTTTAGATAAAGTATCAATGGTCTGCTCAACGACAGGCTCTAACTCAACCAGCGCCAACGCCCGTGCCACACGCTCTCTCAGTTCTTTACCACGATAGCCGCGAATCTGACCAATAAAACGCAGAAAATCCCCGACGCTCATATCGCCATAGCAAGGTGCGCCTTCGGGTAAATAACCAATCTGGCGCTGGGCCTTTAAGGTCTGCTTGGTAATATCAAAGCCACAAATACTGACTTGACCTGCACAAGGCTGTAAAAAACCAGTGAGCATTTTCATAGTGGTGGATTTACCGGCACCATTGGGACCTAAAAAACCTACCACTTCACCCGGCTCAATAGTGAAGGACAAATCATCCACCGCATACTGCTGCACAAAGCGTTTTGTTAAGTGCGCTACTTTTATCATTCTGACTCCACTCAATTGAACTTATACCGCGAGCACACCACTGCCGAGACAGCGACCACAGTAGCTTGCCGCGCTTGTGCTAGCACCTAGCAAACAACAGAGCATAGCAGCCACGCTGTATTTTTAAATGGCATTTATCAACTGCATACGACTAAGTGCTGCTTTTACTGACATTGTGATTGACCACACACACATCTAATCATTCACCCAAGCGCATACGAGTCTATTATATGTGCTTTAGACAGCACATCTGCGCGCACTTTGAGGTCAGTGAGTTATGGGTTTTTCATCAATTCGTCGTAGTTATTATGCTGTATGACGCCGCTTACTTTTACTATGAAAGAAGGCGTATTACACGCTGATGAGCAAGGGGTACTCAGTGTTCACAAACGCCTGAGCGTCTTAGCGCAAAGCGCAGCCAAAGGTGTATGACCGCCAGACATGCGTTTTTCTATTCGCCAAGTCACCGATGACGAGGATGAGGCTATTTAGTTGTGCAACAACAATTGATTTTAGTGATTCGATTGCTTAGTATCAGCGCCGTCTTGGGGGAGTAGTCGGCTGCGGAATCATCCGCAGCGTGCACGTCAACATACTTGATCAACAGATCATGGCGTGTACAGCAAATCAGATACGCAGATGCGCATCACTTTGACTGACGAGACCCATGACATACATATCCTTACCGGGTGGAAAGGTTGTGTGTGTCATGGTTGTCTAACTGTCCGCCCCTAAGGTTTATTGCATGTTTGAAACACTCTTTATCTCTACTGGCATTGTGGCACTTGCGGAAATGGGTGATAAAACCCAACTCTTAGCGCTGTTACTGGCCGCTCGTTATCGCCAACCTCTACCTATCATCCTAGGCATCTTAGTTGCGACCTTAGCCAATCACTTTTTAGCCGCTGCAGTGGGCTATCAAGTTGCGCAACTGTTTAGCGAGTCCACATTACTCTGGCTGTTAGCAGCCAGCTTTCTTGCAGTCGCAGCTTGGACTTTAGTGCCAGACAAACTGGATGATGACGACAGCATCGCGCTGAAGTACGGCCCCTTTATCGCTACCTTGATTGCGTTTTTCATTGCTGAGATGGGTGATAAAACTCAAGTCGCCACTGTGATGCTTGCTGCACAGTTTGAATATTTCTGGATGGTGATTTGCGGAACCACTTTGGGCATGTTGCTGGCGAATGCGCCTGTTGTTCTGGTGGGTAACTTTGCCGCAGAACGTTTACCCCTGACATTGATTCGCGCGTTTGCGGCTGCAAGTTTTGTCGCTTTCGCCGCTTATTGTGCATGGCAAGCGCTGAACTTAGCCGCATAAGTGAGCGACTCCTAGCTAAGCTATCGAGGTTGCGCGCTGCATTTGCTCAAGCATTGTGCAGCGCGTGAAGTCGATCATTGCAATCGGACACACACTGCACAACTCCAGTACTTACTCTGCAGATATCTGCAATACCACTTTTCCGTTGACCTGATTACTGGCCAAACGTGCAAAAGCTGCTTGTGCATCTGTCCAAGCAAACACTTCTTCCACCTGTGGCTTTAATGCACCACTGGTAAACAACGGCCAGACTTTCTCTGCCAACTGTGCCATCAACTCTCCTTTAAAGGCATCGCTGCGACTGCGCAAGGTTGAGCCTATCAGCTGAATACGCTTACCCAATAACTGTGCTAAATCCAACTCAGCACGACGCCCGCCCATCAGGCCAATATTGATCCAGCGACCCTCTAAGCGCAGCATCTTTAAGTTAGCGGCTGCGTAGCTGGCTCCAACTGGGTCAAGAATCACATCAAAGGGCGCAAAATCTTGCAGGCCATCAATGTTATCTCCGCGCACCACACCGCCTTCTGCACCTAATGCCTCACAGTAAGCTAAGCGCTCAGCCGAGCCGACACTGACCCAGCACGGACTGTTAAAGGCTTTACACAATTGAATGGCCGCCGAACCGACACCGCTAGCGCCGGCATGTAACAACACCTTTTCACCGGGCTGCACCTGCGCCAACTGAAACACATTCAACCAGGCTGTAGCATACACTTCAGGTATCGCTGCAGCTTCTACGAGGCTTAAGCCCGCTGGCACAGGCACAACATGGCGCGCATCAACACAGACTTCTTGCGCCATACCGCCACCGGCTAATAAAGCGCAGACTCGGTCGCCCACTTGCCATGTGCTACCCTCACCCACTTCGCTGATCACGCCAGCACATTCCAAACCCAAAATATCGCTGACACCTGGCGGCGGTGGATATAAACCTGCAGCTTGTAATAAGTCGGCCCGATTCAAACCGGCAGCAACCACACGAATACGTACCTGCCCGGCCTCACATACTGGTGGCGCACATTCAATGAGCGTTGGACGCCCATCCTGACCTTGTAATGCTTTCATAGTGTCTCCATATTGTTATTAATATGTTTAACTGTATCTGTTTCTTTACGCAATACAGCCTACAATGGAACTGTAAACACTTTAGGTGGCCTAAAATGCGTCATACATCACTCAGACAAAGAATTAGCATGAAGCACACTTTAACTCGCTCAGCCCTTGCTTTTGTTATCAGCCTTGCTGCTGTGCCTGCTGCGTACGCTACGAGCAAAGCACAACAATGGGACTACTTACAACCCGACCGCGATCAAATGATTGCCAGTCTTAACGTTGTTGAGCTCCTCAAACGTCATCATTACAGCAAGCCACCTTTAGATGATGCGCGCTCGCGTAAAATGTATGCTGGCTATATTAAGATGCTTGATCCTGCGCGCATGTATTTTACCGCAGCAGATATCAAAGCGTTTGATGCGTATGAAACCCAGTTTGATGATCTTCTCAAAGCCGGCAACCTCAAGCCTGGCTATACGATGTATAAACGCCAACTTGAGCGTTTGGATCAATACCTTGATTATGCCCTGGGCGTGCTCAATGCCGGCGTGGATAAAATTGATTTTACCGTCGCGGAATCCTTTGAAACTGACCGTGAGAAAGCCTCATGGGCCAAAGATGAAGCCGCCCTGCAAGATTTATGGCGTAAACGTTTAAAAGACGAAGTTCTGCGACTCAAAATTGCTAACAAAGAACCTCAAGCGATTCAGACTCTGTTGGTTAAACGCTACAAAAACCAACAAAAGCGCTTGCAGCAAACGCGCAGTGAAGATGTGTTCCAGGCCTATATCAATGCCTTTGCACAAACCTACGATCCGCACACCACTTACTTATCACCCGATAACGCGGAAAACTTTGACATCAATATGAAGCTCTCTCTTGAGGGTATTGGTGCCATGCTGCAAGGCGATAATGAACATGTAAAAATTGTGCGCTTAATCCCTGCCGGCCCTGCTGAAAAAAGTAAGCTGGTCGCGCCTGCAGACAAGATTATCGCCGTAGGACAAGGCAAGAAAGAATTAGTCGATGTGATCGGCTGGCGCTTAGATGAAGTGGTCAAACTGATTCGTGGTCCAAAAGGCTCGCAAGTGCGCTTGGAAATTATTCCAGCCAGCAATGCACCCAATGATCAGACCAGCAAAACAGTCACCATTACGCGTGAAGCAGTCAAACTTGAAGAACAAGCAGCGAAAAAGTCGATACTCAATCTGACCCAAGACGGTCGCAACTTTAAGCTGGGCGTGATTGAAATCCCAGCCTTCTACTTGGACTTTAAAGCTTACCGCTCCGGTGATCCTGAATATAAAAGTACCACCCGTGATGTAAAGCGCTTAATCACTGAACTGCAAGCTGAAAAAGTCGAAGGTATAGTGATTGATCTGCGTAACAACGGTGGCGGCTCATTACAAGAAGCAACCGAACTGACAGGTTTGTTTATTGAGCAAGGCCCAACGGTATTGGTGCGCAACAGTGATGGCCGTATTGATGTATTGGCTGATGAGCAAAAGGGCGCTTTCTACACAGGCCCGCTCACCGTACTGGTCAACCGTCTTTCCGCTTCAGCCTCAGAGATTTTTGCTGGCGCTATGCAAGACTATCACCGCGCCTTGATTATCGGTGGCCAAACCTTTGGTAAAGGCACTGTGCAAACTATTCAACCGCTTAATCATGGTGAGCTCAAGCTGACACTAGCTAAGTTCTATCGTGTTTCTGGGCAAAGCACCCAGCACCAAGGTGTGATTCCAGATATCAGCTACCCAGCAGATATGGATATCAACGAGATTGGTGAAAGCGCCCTGCCCGAAGCCATGCCATGGGATAGCATCAAGCCTGCGCTTAAAGCACCGAACGATCCATTTAAGCCCTTTATTGCTGAGCTTAAATCACGTCACGATGCGCGTACTGATAACGACCCAGACTTTGTCTTCAGCCGTGCACGCTTAGCGCTCACACAACGCTTAATGCAAGATACCGTGGTCAGCCTCAATGAAACTGAACGTCGCGCGCAGTATGCCAAAATCGAGCAAAAACAGCTGGATATTGAAAACGCCCGTCGCGAGAAGAAAGGTGAGGAGCAACTCAAAACACTGATCAAAGATGACGAAGAAGATCATGTGGCCACTGCAGCGGAACTCGAGAAGAAAATCAAGCCTGAAGATGATGCTTACTTAGCAGAAACAGGGCGTATCCTCTTAGACTTACTGAGCTTAAAACCTATGGCCAGTCGCGAGTAAAACCGCGCCGATCACTGAGCCTCTCTCTTATCCCGCCGCTCTTGGCGGGATATTTTTATCAAGCAAACACACTCGCTGCAAAACTCTAGGCTAAGCCTTGCAATACCGCTAACTGTTCAGCAATACGCTGTGCATCCTCGGCACTGGCAGGCAACTGCGGACCACCTTCTTGATAGAGCTGCAGCAAACGCTGTAAAGCTAAAGGGTGTCCAGCACAACCGGCTAACTCCCACCAATGCGCCGCTTGTAAAGCATTAGCAGGCTCAGTTAAAGAGCCAGCTAAACTCTGTACACCCAACTGATAGGCCGCTTTTGCATCGCCGGCTTGGGCAGCTAAACGCAGTAAACGCAAACCTTCATTTTTAGCAGCCATCCCCTGTCCACGATGCAGCAACACATGGCCATAAAAGGCACGCGCCTCGACATCATCATAGCGACTCATACGGGAAAAACGTTCTTGCATCCATTGCCAAACGCGAGGATTTTCAACCGCCCAACGTTGATTAAATAACTTGCGGGCAATGCGATAGCCTATCTGTGTGCGCAATTTTGCTAACAACATAGTGACACCTCTGGATAGCCAAATAAGTAGACGCGCTCCAACTCAGCCTTGAGCCAAACGGCTACATTGGCTTCATCCAAGGTACCAGTGAAAGCGCCAAGCTGAGTGACATATTGCATAAAGCCAAGCTGCGGATGCGCTGGGCGCGCCTGACTGACCACCATAGCACTGCGCAACGGCCACCCCTGCGCATGATCAGCCTGAGCCAACTGCTCCAAGGCCTGTGCTAAGCGACGCACACTCGGCGCAGGCAACTGTAAGAGCTCAATCACTTGGCGGTAAGTGATCACTGTACGCTGGCGTTGAGTCGTGGCTAACAGTTTTAATAAAGCCTGGGCTTGCTCAGCGGTTAGCGCTAAGTCTTTACTCATCTTGCCAGCCTGACACACCTAATGCGCGAGCTAAGGTGCGCTTTAATACGTCACTGACTTCACGCTCACCGCTTTCAATCATCTGTAAATAATGTGGACTGATGCCAGCTTCACGCGCCACAGCTTCGACCGTCAAGGCTGCCTGCTCACGCAAGGCTTTTAATTCACGCAAATTGGCTAAGGTCGGCTGCTCTACAACTGCAGGTTTATCGCGCCCAGCATCTTTAAGCAGTTGCTGATACTCATCCCAAGGTAATACGGCGTATTCAGCTTTTCCATCACGAGCAATCACTTGTACATTCATTATACTGATCCAAAGTCATAAAATATTGGGCTTATACTACGCCACAGTGTCGCAAAACACATACTCACAGTAACGCGGCAGACATGTCGTTGCTCAGTGAACGCAGCGCAGCGATGCCCGCACCCCACAGCAACAATAAGCCCCTGAGATTAAAACCGCGACGCACAAAGCAAAACGCCCCGCATAAGCAGGGCGTTAGTCATACAAACAAGCTTATTCTTCGATGGCTTCTGCAGTTTCTGCAGCTTCAAGATCATCTGCTTCAGCTTCTTCTAATGTTTGTGGCTGCGCTGAACCCGCAATGTCGAGCAACTCCACTTCAAACACTAAAGTTGAATTTGCTGGAATTTCTGGTGTTGGGCTTTGTGCGCCATAGGCCAATTCACTTGGAATATAGAACTTATATTTCTCGCCCACACTCATTAACTGCAGACCTTCAACCCAACCCGGGATCACGCCGCCCACAGGAAACTCAACAGATTCGCCACGCTCAACTGAGCTATCAAACACTGTACCGTCAATTAAAGTACCAGTGTAGTGCACGCTCACCACGTCATTGACTTTAGGCTTAGCACCTTCAGCGCTGGTAATGACTTCATACTGCAAGCCCGATTCAGTGGTTTTCACGCCATCACGCTTCGCATTATCAGCTAAGAAAGCCACGCCATCTTTTGCTGTCTTGTCATTCAATGCCGACATACGCTCTTGCGCACGTGCTTGTAAGAAGTTGAATGCTTCCATCAACTCCTCGTCACTGAGACGCTGATCTTTTTTCGCCAAAGCGTCTTCAATACCTAAGGCAACGGCTTGTGAATCTAAATCATCCATACCTTCTTGGCTGAGGTTTTTACCCATGCTCAAACCAATACCGTAAGAGGCCTTCTGCGCTGGTGTTTTTAAATCAGAGCTGACTTTAGAGCCGCTATCACAACCGGCTAATACTAGAGTCAGTACAGCAACCGAAGCCGCTAAACGATGTAACTTCATTATAATGTCCTTGCCTTATGCCTTACGGCTTATGTGGAGTACAAAGGTTCTGATGTTAACAGTCGACACTATGCACTGGCTACCGTCTTAAGAAGGTAAAAACGCAACTAAGTTCAATACTTGAGTGCCCAGCAACTGCACATCACACAACACCTTATCCACTTATAACTGCGCAGGCTTGAGCACTGCGCTACGCTCTGAAGGTCGACGCGCACCTGCTACGATTTTATCAATAGCACGCGCTGCAGCGACCAAACCAAAAGTCGCAGTCATGGTCATTGCCGCACCAAAACCACCAGCACAGTTGAGTTTTACGCCATCGCCGGCAAAGCTTTTACTGGCACACACCGTGCCGTCTGGATTGGGATAGCGCAATTGCTCAGTAGAATACACACAAGGCACACTGTAATGACGGCCGGGTGTGCGGGAAAAATTATAATCGCTGCGCAAAATAGAACGCACTTTGGCCGCCAGTGGATCATTAAAGGTTTTATTTAAGTCACCGACACGAATTTGTGTTGGGTCAATCTGCCCGCCGGCACCACCAGTGGTAATGATTTGAATTTTACGGCGCTTACACCAAGCAATCAGTGCGGCTTTGGCTTGCACACTGTCAATACAATCCACCACAAAATCTAAATCTTGGCTGATGTACTCAGCCATGGTGTCTTGGCTGACAAAATCGGCAATGGCATGCACTGTGCAGGCTGGATTAATCGCCAATAAGCGCTGCGCCATCACCTCGACTTTCGCCTGCCCGACCGTATCGGTCAGGGTATGGGCTTGACGATTGATATTGGTAATGCAGATATCATCCAAGTCGAATAATGAAATCTCACCCACGCCTGAACGTACTAAAGCTTCCGCGGCCCAGGAGCCCACCCCGCCGATACCCACCACAGCAACATGCGCTTGCTCTAAGCGTTGCAAGCCCTCAACCCCATACAGGCGTGCAATGCCGCCAAACCGTAAATCATCCATCAGACAACCTCAATAAAATCGCTGCCATATTCTAGCAGTATTCCCAGCAGCGCTTACAAAACACAGGCCTTTTCACTACACTGTAGGCATGCTTGACTGACGTACTGAGCGTTATACTGCGCCACAACATTTTCATAACGTGCAGTGATCTGCATATTTTACTTATATTCTTCTTATCTAAGGTTCGGTGACTGGCATGCTTACTTGCCCCATCTGCCAATCGGCACTGACTGCGCACGACAACAGCTTACGCTGCATTTTTGGCCACAATTTTGACCGCGCCAAACAAGGCTATATCAATTTATTACCCGTCCAACATAAAAACAGCCGCGCACCAGGGGATAACCCTGCGATGGTGCAAGCGCGCCGCGACTTCCTTTCTGCAGGCCATTACGCGCCATTAGCGCAACGCTTTGCCACGCTGATGCAAGAGCGCCAGCCGCGCAAATGGTTGGATATTGGCTGCGGTGAAGGTTATTACACCGAGCATATCGCACAAGCCCTGCCTGACAGCCAAGGTTACGCACTGGATATTTCACGTGAAGCAGTCAAGCAAGCCTGTAAACGTGACGCCAAGACCGAATGGATTGTGGCGAGCATGGCGCGCCTGCCTTTAGCCAGCAACAGTTGCCAAGCAGTGGCAAGTATTTTCAGCCCGCTGGATTGGCAAGAAGCCCAGCGCGTGTTGGCACCCGGCGGTGCCTTGCTGCGCATGGGACCCACCAGCGATCACCTGATTGAACTGCGCGAACACCTGTATGACGAAGTACGTGATTATGATGACAGCAAGCACCTGCAATTAATCCCTGAGGGTATGCGGCAAATTCACAGTGAAACCTTATATTTCACTATGACCTTGGATGATGCACAAGACCGTAGCAATTTACTGGCGATGACCCCGCATGGCTGGCGTGCTAACGCCGAAAAACGTGCAGCGGTTATTGAAAAAACACTCACCACCACCGTGGCTATTCGCTACGACTGGATCCAGAAACTGGAAGACTAAAGCATGCGCCAACCTGATATTGAAATCTACATCAAAGACATAGACCGTACAGCCATCACGGCTTGGCTGGAATCGGCCCTCAATGCACCTTGTGTCTGGCAGGAAAAAGGCCGAGTTTCGCGCTGCGAGTGTGCTGGTATTCCTGTGGTGTGGTTTGAAAAAGCTGTCGGCAAATGGCATAGCCTGCTACTAGAAAGCGCCAACACACCATGGGCTGATGATACCGAATGCGCACTCGCCGCCGCTGCGGCACTGCAAACCAATGTGCGCTGCGCTCCGGGCAGCTGGCAAGAAGCTGACGGTGACAGCAATGTTGATCAGTGGCTTAGTACCAGTGCCGACGGCAGCGTTGAAAGCATTGTTTGGCATACTTCTTAAGCTACTACAGGATATGTTATGCGCTGGAAAAAAGGACGCCGTAGTGACAATGTCGT
>DATERP010000218.1:0-4938 GCA_035271385.1 Thiopseudomonas sp.
AAATACAGTCGCTCATCGACCAACACTAAAGGTTTGGCAGCTTGGCTACCCTGCTGATACAGCAAATGACTGTCCTGTAAAGCACTCACCCAGCGTGAGATGCTCACCGCTGCCAACAATTGCGACGGTAATGGTGGCTGCTCCTCGGCTTTACGCCCTTCAGGCGGCAGCAACAGTGCTAAATCTGGATCACGTAATATGCTGTGCAAGTCTAAACAGATATGTCCATGTCCAAGCTGATGACTGACTAAGGCTGTGGCAAACAAAGCCAACGGCTCAGCATGGGGTTCTAGTTGAGCCAGTAATTTCACTAAAGCCACATCCAGCGCACGCAACCAATCTGCATCTAGCCATTGATTGAGCAGTAACATCAGGTTGTCACGCGACGCTAAGTAGTCAGCAATATCCAGCTGAGGTGCTGTGGTTTGCGTAGCGCTGATAACTGGTTGTAGATTGTCTTCGCCAAAGAGTTGTCCTTGCTGCATCATTATTGTGCCTCCTGGGCCTTGGATTTAAACAGCGCATCCAAGCGCTCGATCAACTCACGGGCTGGTCGGGCTATATGCAAACCCTGGGTCTCGCTGTGGGCTCCTCGCAGGAACATATACACCGCGCCGCCCATATGAGTGTCGTAGTCATAATCGCGAATACGTAACTTTAACAAGCGATGCAGTGCCAAAATATAGAGGGTGTATTGCAGATCATAACGATAGGTTAATACGCACTCATCCATCGCCGCTGTACTGTAAGCTGCTGCGTCATCACCCAGCCAGTTTGACTTATAGTCCACCACGTAATAACCACCTTGATGCTCAAGCACCAAGTCAATAAAACCTTTAAACATGCCATTGAGGCGTTCAGGTTGCAAATAAGGACGCTCGACACCGGGCAAGATAAACTCTCGTGTTAAACGGTCAATCTGCAAGGTATTGGCTTGATGAGTAGCAAACCAAAACTCCATTTCCGCTTGATAATGCTTCAGCCCGGCTAATGCCATCGGCTGCTCAGCAATGATAAAGGGCTGCTGAATATAATCACTGAGCCACAGCCACAGCAATTCAGCGTAGCCCTCAAAACCATAGGCCTCACAGCGTGTCTGAATCCATTGCTGCGCCGCTTCTGGGTCGCTCAAAACTGCGGCAAAGCCTTCTTGCGCAGCCCACTCTAATAAACCATGCAAAAAGCTACCGGGCTTAGCACCACGGGGGAATGCATGAATTCCTGCAACTGCCAATGCAGTATCTGCAGTCACTGCTGTACTCTCGATGAGGTCTGGATCGTACTGCTCGTCATCACTCATGTTTTGTGCAACAGCCGATTGCGGCGCAAGGTCCTCGACACGTTCACGTGATTGCTCATCACTCTCTGGCGCTTGTGCCATAAAACGCAGCGCACTGTAGGAGGCAATCCACCAGTGCTCGCGGGTACGCCGCTGCGCCACTCGCCAGCTTGGCGTAAAGTCACCATTGCGGTTCTCCACTGCAGCTTCAGTGCTAGCCGGCATCAGCCTTACAGTGCTGATTAAGCCCTGCGTGTCTGCAGCTAAGGGTGCCAACCAGGTATTCAGCTCAGCAGTGTTGGCTAAAGGTTGACCGTTATTCAATAAATAACCCAGCGCGCTGTGATGCAACACTGACGTCTTAGCCTGCCCTTTTTTCAAGTCAGCGACACCTAACCAGCAAGCATGTCGCGCACGGGTTAGGGCCACATACAACAGACGTAAGTCTTCACCTAAACGTTCGCGCTCGGCTTGCACAAGACTGTCTTTATCCGCATGCAACATTAAGGTGCGCTGACCATTGGCTTGAATAGTAAACGGCTGCTTACCTTCTTGCGCACGGAAGCCACAAATAAAGGGTAAAAACACCAAGGGGTATTCCAGTCCTTTGGATTTATGGATGGTAATCACCCGCACCAAGGATTCATCACTTTCCAGGCGCAACACTTGCTCTTGCGCGCCATCGGCTTGACCGGCACAAGCATTTTGCAAATAACGCAGCACGGCAAACTCACCGTCCAATTCACGCGCAGCATGTTGCAGTAATTCAGATAAATGCAGCACGTTGGTTAAGGCTCGCTCACCATCAGGACGCTGCACTAAACGCTGTGGCAACTCAAAATCGTGCATGATTTTACGCAACATCGGCAGCACGCCCTGTTGATGCCAGCGCTCTAAATAGTCCTTAAACTGTAAAACGCGCTTTTCCCAGAGTAATTCATCTTGGTTGATACGCTCCAGCTCTATCAGCGGTAAAGCAAAGGTGCTGCAGGCCAATGCAGTTTTCAGAGCGCGCTCGTTATCTGGATGCAAGCAGGCGTTGAGCCAGGTCAGCACATCGAGCGCTTCTTGGCTGTCAAACACCGAGTCTTTATCTGATAGATAGACGCTGCGTACATTGCGCTGAGCGAGCTGCTTACGAATCGCTTGTGCCTCGCGCATATCGCGCACTAATACAGCGATATCATTGGGCTGCAAGGCTTGTAGAGCACCATCTGGTTGTTTAAAACCCGCTTGACCGTCAGCTGACAGGTTGAGTAAGCGAGCAATTTCTGTCGCGCTACTCGCAGCCATCTGCTCAATATAGTCCGCGCGCGATACCGGCTCATCAGCGTCTAAACGCCACACAGTTAACGCTGGTTGTTGTTCGCCAGCCACCCACCATTGCTCGCTGCGGCCTTGAGCTTGGACCAGATGAAAAGGTAACTCGTTAACCTCACCCTGTTTAAATAAGAATGCACCTTGGCTGTCACTGCGCTGCTCAGCAAGGTCAAACAATTGGTTCACCGCACTGACCATGGCATCCGTCGAGCGAAAGTTAGTGTCTAAATCATGATGACGCTCATGGGTGGCGTGTCGCGCATACAAATAAGTATGAATATCCGCACCCCGGAAGCTATAAATCGCTTGTTTAGGGTCACCAATCAAAAACAAACCGGTATCAGGGTTATCCTCGGCGATGCGATACACCGTATCGAAAATGCGGTATTGCAATGGGTCGGTGTCTTGGAACTCATCAATTAAGGCAATCGGAAATTGCTGGCGAATCACCGCAGCTAAACGCTCACCACTCGGGCCTTGCAGTGCGTGGTCAAGGCGCGTGAGCATGTCATCAAAACCCATTTCTGCGCGCTGTTGTTTTTCCTGATGAAAACGCTGCTTAATCCAATGGGCTGCGTGCCATAAGGCTTGCTCATCCAGTTCGCGGGTTAGATTATCTAAAGCAAAAGGCAAGGTACGCATTGCCTCAAGTGCTGGGTGCTGAGGTACAGCACTGCTATCTTTCCAAGCCTCATGCAAACCGTCAGGAGTCAGGCGGGTAAAACCCGTGCCAATATCCAGCTGAGTTTGCTCGGGATCTTCGGCCCAGGCTTTAAGTTTATCCAGCCAAGGTGTATAAAAACGTGTATGAATCACCCGACCATTCACTGCTTTAGCAGCTACAGCTTGGTCTAAAATATCGCGCAGTTGTTGCGTCCACTCAGCCCAGCCTTGTTTTAACTCTGCAAGCGTGTGCTGCTGCTGATGGATGCCAGCATCCAATAACTGAGCCAGCGATTGCCCTTGCACGGCTGAGTTTGGCGTGGCGCTTTGTGCATGCAATAAAGGATATATCTTGCGCTGCAACGCCGAAGGTTGCTGCCAGTGCTCAAGCGCCCACAGCACATGGGTATTGAGCAATGGGTAACACTGCTGACGCCAATAGTCTTTCACCACCAAGGCCAGTAAATCACTGTGATCGGTTGCTAGAGTTTGCGTGAATAAGCTGCCACTATCGAAGGCATGCTCACGCAACATGCGCTGGCACCACGAGTGAATGGTTGAGACTGCCGCTTCATCCATCCATTGTGCGGCCTGATCCAGCCGTTGCGCACAAGAGGCCCACTGCTCAGCCGGATAATCTTCACGCAGGGTTGCTAATAACGCATCAGGCTGCGGGTGCTCTTCACGAAACACTTGCGCTGCTTCTACTAGCCTGGCACGAATACGGTCGCGCAGTTCTTGGGTCGCCGCATCAGTAAAAGTCACCACGAGAATTTCAGGTGGCAGCACATGTCGATTAAAGGCGGTGTTATCGGCGAGACCATGCTGCAAAATCAAGCGCACATAGAGCGCGGCGATCGTATAGGTTTTACCGGTACCGGCACTGGCCTCAATTAAACGGCTGCCATACAGCGGAAATTGCAGCGCTAAGGGTCGCTGTGATGTGGGTAACGCACTCATTGCGAGTCTCCTTGACGCTCAAGCTTAATAATTTCGGCGTTAAATAATGCGCCGTATAACAAGTCAGTCCAGTCAGCAAAGGTTTCATCAGCAAGTAAGTCGGCATAGCTTGGGTACTGACGGGCTAAGGCTGCACTTTGTTGCACTTCACCGGTGGTATTAAAGCCGCCTTCGTAGGCTGTTTGTGCGCTGTTGTGTGGTTTACCTTTCTTTTCTGTATCTGCTTGATCTTTTAAAAAAGCCATGGCTGTTTTTAATGCAACAGGAATGGGCGCATTGAGTCCGCTGTACCAGCATTCCAACCAGTCCTGCACAATCTGCTGAGCACGTTCAGCATCAAGACTGGCAAAACTGATACTGCTCTCTTGCGCAATGATAAAGGTTTGGGTTGCTGCACCCGTGGCATTTATCAACACATGCTGCACCCAAGGCCGCAACAGTCGATGCCAACTGCGCTGGTTACCTTTATTGATTTTGCCCGGTGTCAGCTCGATACGCGTATAAACACTGGCAACCTCAGAGTCAGTAGAAGGTACGCTTCTGCGCAGTCCGCCCAGCCAGCCTTCCAGATGCATCTTGTTATGCTTGATATCAATCAGGCGCGGGGCGTCTTCTTCATGCGACCAAATGGCACACAGCTGACGATAATGCGCTAATTGCGCCAATAACGGCTCAATCAACTCACTGCGCAATTGTTCGCCAAAGGCACACATGGG